>JBGSRE010000684.1:0-2040 GCA_041737755.1 Oligoflexus sp. | reverse complement strand
GGCGAGTACGAGGACAAGCTGTGAGCTTGCGTCCCCATGTGCTTCCCATTGTCAAATCTTTTGTGGAAAAATACGGCGGTCGGATTCAGGTGGAAAGTACATCAGCAGAAATCAACCCGTCGGCGCACGGGACGAGCTTTCATCTTTATCTGAAGAAAGCCACGCTCGATCCTAATCCGGCTCTGTTGCAGCGACCAAGCGTCATGACATCATAGGGCAATTCACACCAGGAGATTGCTCATGCTTTTTGATAGCAAGGGACGCTGCTTTGAGCGAGATATTATAATGCTCAAGGTCCGCTGGTACCTAATAAAAGTAGGAGATTGGACAAGACGTATATCAAGGCTTTCCTGGCATCATTATGCCTTTTGCGGCAGACATTAGGCCGGCAACGATGAGAAAAATCTAAAGCTTGGTCTGACTTAATACAGAAAAAAAGCCCCAGCATGGTGCCGGGGCTTATGCTTTTTACTTGATGCGTTTCATATAATAAGTTCGATCACCCACACATGTATCGTATTCGTCCTTGCAACGTGGGCCGTTCTTAACAGTCAAAGTTCCGGTCTCATTCACTGCGGTCAACTTAAATCCGCTCCCAATGTGGCCAGCCATTGATTTATCATTGTTATAGTAGAGCCCACCGTCATTGACTCCATTGGCGTCTTTGCCACCGCCGTCCAAGTAGAAAGTGTAGGTATCGCTATTTTTTTCGAACAAGCGCACCACTGCTCCTAGGATCGGCGCTGCCGAGCTTAGTATCTTCCAAGGGGTTACCGTTTGATCCGTTCTCCAGTCGGACGTCGTGAACACGCGGCCGAAAAGAGGCTCGCCATTAGATAGGACGACCTCAATAAACCCAGTATTATAGTGATTCCAAGAGCCAGCTTCGGTCGAGGCAGCATAGACCTGTGAGCTGAGCGATTTCGTACCGAGAAAGGCAAAACCTGGCAGATAGTTCATTTTAAAGGCAGGTTTGCCGAATGGAAAGAAGTCGCAGTTATTGTAACCAAAGGCGTTCTTGGTGTCGCTGCAAACATCTGACAAAGGAAAGCCAGCGCTGGCCTGGGGGATCAATGAACTGTCGCCAAGCACAGTAGTCGATGGCTGGCTTCCATTCATCTGAAAGTTTCCGCTTTCTCCGGTCCATGCCTTGACGACTTTAGTGGAGTCGATCAGCAGCGTGACTTCATAAGTGTTATCTGCGCGGGTTTCTCCCAACTCGTCAACGGGAGGTTCTTCGGTGCTAAAAGGTTCGGGGAAGACGACGCCGGTGCCGCAGTTGGAAGATGTGCTGCCTGTTGGCGTTTCTGAACAGGACGTATACATGAATTTGTAGTTGTAGGTGGCATAACCAGCAGCGGCCAATTCCGTGGCCGTGAGCCTGCCACTCGACTTCTTGACTTCGGTAGCCGTGGTAAACACCGTGGTGTCGGTCGTACCATCGTTGTTGCTATCCATATAAGCGTAGGCTTTCAGTTTGTATTCGGGCTTGACTCCGATGGTGACCCGATCCCATTTACCCTTAGGGATACTGCCCGTGATAGTTATGGGTTTATTGACTCCTTCCGAGATATCGAGCTCGGCTTCACCTGCGGGGACGATGAGTTCTCCGGCTGTGATAGTGGCATTGCCGAATGTCACACCGGTGAGGGTAATTTTGAAGGTCTCTACGACCGCGTCGGATGTTGAAACTCCCATTCCATCATACTCGCCGGCCGTATAATCTGGGTCTTTCGGTCCACCAGCCCCGAGCAAGGAAAGGGCTGACGTCGAAGCAATTATGGTCGAATCCAAATTGAGGGCCGTGACAACAATGGGAACAGAATTTTCGACTTTGGCATCATCTTTTTTTTCACAGCTGAGTGAGAGCCCGATAATCGCAGCGAAAATGCTAGCTTTTTTGCAGTCTTTTAACATAGTCCCTCCTTACAAATGACTTCGCGTGGAAATAGCTTAGCACAAAATCGCAGGTTCGTCCGGATCGAGTCCTGAAAACATTGGGGAAACCCCGTGCGTTAAATCCCGATGCTATAACAAAAA
>JBGSRE010000664.1:0-3151 GCA_041737755.1 Oligoflexus sp. | reverse complement strand
CGTCGAGCCCTTGACCTATATTCGGGGACGTTCTCTGCCGGCTCAATATTTCGTTGTGGATGAATCGCAGAACCTCACTCCCCATGAAATTAAGACGATCCTGACTCGAGCAGGGGAAGGTACCAAAATCGTGCTGACCGGCGATCCCTACCAGATCGATAATCCCTATCTAGACTCTCAGAGCAATGGTCTGACTTATGTTATCGAACGATTCCGTCAAGAAGAAATCGCTGCCCACATCACCTTGCAAAAGGGTGAGCGAAGTGAGCTAGCTTCAAAAGCTGCGAAACTTCTCTAAACCAAAAAGTTAAGGCGGTCTTCTTGTCGAAGACCGCCCTCTGCATTCTTATTTAGTTTTTATGATCTCATCGCTTGTCTGGGACAAAGGTGCAGCCGAAACTATCATTTTCCTCTAGTGAACCCGCTCCGCGAAGCTGGGCCGTGTAATCGCTGCAGCTATAAATTCCCTGCGCAAAGCAGAATCGATCAAAGTTGTCGGTGTGCACCCCGTGGGTGACAGCTTGAATTTCATGACGGTTCAAGGCCGAAAGCTGATTGCATTCACCGCCGAACACGAAACTCGTCCGACCACCACTTGGCTCTTCTTCCGTCTCTCCAGCCTTTGCCGGCATAGCAGCCAGGCATCCTGTTAAGAAAGCCAGAAGTGCCAAATGGTTGTTTTGCCGCATAGGCGCTCCTTCTCTATTGTTTTGGTGTATGGACGACCCTCACACCTGACATATTTCCCTTCGGCGGGCTTTTTGAAAAATAAAAAAACATCGCTATTCTATGTTAAAACAATGGGTTGCGAATCTCTCTAAAGAGGCGGTAGGGAATCGGTTTTTGGACTTTTTAGGGGAGGATTGGAAGTGCGAAAGGCGAACCCGGACCAAGGATAAGGAAAGTCCGGGTGCCGAAAAATCTTAATGCTTGAAGTGACGAACACCGGTGAAGACCATGGCGATCTTATGTTCATTGGCGGCTTGGATGGATTCTTCATCCCGCATAGAGCCGCCGGGCTGAATGATGGCGCTTACACCGAAACTTGCAGCCAGATCAACGGTGTCACGGAATGGAAAGAAAGCATCGCTGGCCATGACGGAACCTTGTAGGGTACGGCCGAATTCTTTGGCCTTTTCAGCAGCGAAAGTGGCGCTATCGATACGGCTCATCTGTCCTGCGCCGACCGCAACCGTAACGAGATCCTTGACATAAACAATGGCATTGGATTTTACATGCTTACACAGACGCATGGCAAAGGTCAGATCTTCTGCTTGGGCATCGCTTGGTTTCAGTTGGGTCACCGCTTCCCAGCGACCTTTTTCAGCCCGCACTTGATCCTTTTCTTGGACCAAAATTCCACCCAACACAGACCTTAGATCCAGTTGTTGAGGGGCTTGGCTGCTGTGTTCAGGCAGCAGATAGGCCAGTTCCAGGAGTCGTAGATTCTTCTTAGCGGCGAGAATGATTTTGGCTTCCTGGCTAAACGCTGGAGCGACAATGCACTCGAGGAAAAGCGTGGCAAGGGCCTCAGCGGTTTCAGCATCAATCGTTTGGTTGACCGCAACGATACCGCCAAAAGCAGATTTTGGATCGACTGCTAGCGCGCGTTGGTAAACATCGAGCAAGCGCTCGCCCGAGCGGCCTAAAGCAGCGCCACAGGGATTGTTGTGTTTGATGATAGTCACGGCTGTGTATTCAGGAAAATCGGCAACCATTTGCACGGCGGCATCACAGTCGAGCAGATTGTTGAAGGAAAGTTCTTTTCCCTGCAAAATCTTGGCTTCCTGCAATCCACCTGCCACGCTTACGCTGGAGCGGTAAAAGCGAGCTTTTTGATGGGGATTTTCCCCATAACGGAGCGATTGTTGTGATTCAAGATAAACATTATATTCAGGAGCCAGTGATGCTGATTCCAGTGGTTCCAAGCTTTTTTCGTAATAGCTGGCAATCATGCTGTCATATTGAGAAATCGACCGGAAAGTTTTGGCCGCTAGGTAACGACGAAAGTCATCCGTTAATCCACCGGCTCTCAGCTCATCCAGACAGCGACTGTAGTCGTTGGGATCGAGCAGCGGCGCTACGAAACGATAGTTTTTCGCGGCAGCTCGGAGCATAGTGGGACCACCGATATCGATATACTCAATCGCTTGCGGCAAGTCCAATTGCTGACCGACCGCTTTCGCGGCGAACTGATAAAGGTTAACGACAACAAGGTCGATTGCTTGAATGCTGTGTTCGAGGCATTGCATGACGTGAGACGCTTTGGAACGATCAAACAGGATGCCGCCGTGAATTTTGGGATGGAGGGTTTTCACTCGACCATCGAGAATTTCTGGACTGCCAGTGTGAGTGCCGGCTTCGGTAACAGCGATTCCGGATTCAGCCAGAAGTTTAGCTGTGCCGCCGGTGGAGAGAATCTGAAATCCCAGCAGTTGCAGGGAGCGTGCGAAGTCGACGATTCCGGTTTTGTCGGTGACTGAGAGCAAGGCCAATGGTTTGCCAGGAAGCTGAGTCATGTCGATATCCAAATATGAATGTTGTTCCGAAAAAAGCTGTTTTTCAAGGTTAAGGAGGGAGAAATGTGCTTTCACGGCCCCCTTTTAACAGCTTTTGTCGTGAGGCCCAAGCTTTTTTGGAAGCAAAAAGACCGAATTTAAGCCTCGAGCCGTTGAAAGCCGCAAGTTTGTGCGACCTGGGCTAAACGCTTGTGTAGCTCAGGGTCTGACTCAAGTTCCAGGCATCGTTGGTACGCCTTTTCGTAGATATGATAGACCGGGTCGTCGCGATCTTCGGGTGTGAATCCCAAATCATCCCGGGTCAGAGCACAGACCAGCAGATAAATGCGGGCCATCTCGTATTTTGGAATCGAGTGTTCATGCACAGAAGGGTCAAATTGCTCGGGAAGAATGCTGAAGTCTTTCTCGTTGAGAAGATACAGTGACATTTGCTTCAGGTTGAGGTCCAATCCCGCTTCATGATGGCGATAGGAGCTAACCCTGATCTTTTTGACATGCTCTTGCTCGCTGCTATCGAAGCTTTCCTGATCCATAAATCCTTCCTCTCAGATAGGTGCGGGTCCAAGATAGGGGACCTTGGCCGTCAGGGCAAGCCTTGGCCATAAGATGCGCCAAAACGGTATGAAGAAAGC
>JBGSRE010000643.1:0-2236 GCA_041737755.1 Oligoflexus sp. | reverse complement strand
CGCCTCTATAAAGCTTTTCTCGAAGAGGAGGTGGATTTTAAATTCCCAGATAATCCAACCTGGAAGGGGGATTTGAAGGCTGGCAAGAAGGTTCTCTATAGTGATCCTGTGTTTGAATATATCGATGGCATGATGGTCCTCCCGAAGCAGAAGGGTCAGGGTAAAGCGTCGATCAAGAAAGTTGCGAGTGTTCTGGGCTTTACCATTTGGGACTATTTAGCCGATATCGAAAAGGGCCAGATCAAAAGCTCTGAATACCCTAATTTCAGCGAACTCTTGCGGGCTGGCTTAAAAGGTCTCGTGGACGGTGTTTATGTCAATGTCGCAGTCGCTAACTATCATCTGGAAGAGAAATTAAACCAGCCTCAGGGGCTGGTCTTTGACCCTTCGCTGCCCTTTACCAAAAACTCGTATCGACTTTCTACGCTTAAACACCCAAAGATTTTGCAGCAGTTTTCTACCTATCTCAAGTCCAACGCCGCGACTTTGGAGACGATTAAAAAGAAGTATAAGTTGGATGTCAGTGGCTATGACAAGGCAAAACTATGAAGCGGAAGACTGTGTCCTGCATGGGATGATCGCTTTGGCTAGGGGAGGATTTACCAAGAGCAAGCCGATCTGTTTCATGAACGCTTGACGGGCTCGCTTATCAGAGGCATCTTCGCCATCAACCTGGAATGCGGAGCCATCATGCCTTGCCAATCAGCTGACCCCAACGACATCAAACTGGCCTTTGCCCAGGTCCATGCTCAGTGGCCCCACGACGCTGATCCAGCGATTCATCTGCAGAAGCGACTCGAGTCCGTCCAGCATCAAAGGGCATCCTGGTTTGTTTTGAAAGAAGAAGGCGCCATTTGCTGCAGTCTGGGTGCCTATCCTGTTCGTCTCTTCGGCCCTGTCCGGGATCGATCGGCGCGGGTCTTGGGTGCAGTCTTTACACCGGAAGCCTATCGGGGGCGGGGCTACGCGGCGAAATTGATTCGCTGGGTTATGGCTTTCTATGCAGGTCTTGGCACCAGAGATTTTCTGCTCTTTTCCGATATCGATCCTGCTTACTATCAAAAATTGGGTTTTCTCACTCTGCCATCGTTTGAATGGAGTTGGCCGCTTTCTACCCATGCCGGAACGCCTGCTGAAAGGCTGATCGTGCTGCCAACTCACCCTATGGATCCGGGATCGATGAACTGTCGGTTTGGAATTCGCCGTCAAACGGAAGAGGCGGGATGGGTTCAAGCCAAACAGCAGCACTCTCTGCGACTCTCTGGGGTGGTGACAGAGACGGGTGAACTCACGGAAAAGTGGCTTCTTTCGCGGCAGGACGGTGATACCTATACTCTGCTCGAGACTACGCTTTCTCAGGAAGCGGCTGAGTGGGCCAGTTTTGTTCAAATCGTCTCTGAGGACGCCAGAATGGCTGGGTGCCGGCAAGTCCGCGGCTGGTGGACGGCAGCTGCAGCAAGTCCAGATCCTCTCATTCAAAAGGACATTCGGCCGCGGCAGAAAGAAATTTTGATGTGGGCATCCCAAAAGGGATTGGCAGATCCGTGGTTGCCTGCGATCGAGCTGCAGGGCTTCCGAGCTTTTCTCAGCGAGCATGTTTAGGAGGTCTCATGCAGGGTTCGCGAATGATTCATGTGCCCTTTATGGGCGAACAGAAGCCCATTCATGTGATCGATTCCTTCGACGATTTTCTGGAAGATTTTGCCATAGAAGTGGGCGGGCAGCTGACCGATGAGCGCTGCCCTTTTGGAGTTTTGCTCTGGCCGAGCGCCCGAGCCGTCGCCCGTTGGTTGGTTCGGCAAGCCCCCTGGCCTTACGAAGCGCCCCTGCAGATCATCGAACTCGGCTGTGGCGTGGGATTTTTGTCCTGTGCCCTGGCTAAACTTTTTCCCAGGGCCCAGGTTCTAGCCTGTGACTATGAAACGAGGCTCGAGGCCTATGTAGAGGCCAACGCTCGCGCTTGGGGCGTGGCCGAGCGGGTGCATTTTCAAAAAGTGGATTGGCGGCAAGCAGCGCCGAAGGAGCTATTGGCGACAGCCGATTGGGTTTTGGGTGCCGATGTCTTCTATGATGACAGCCATCTGAAACATCTGCCGCCGTTTGCCCGCGATCTGATGAAAGCCGATGCTCTCTTGACTCTGGCTGATCCCAAGCGCTTTCGATTTGGGACGGCGATGGATATTTTGAAAAACCACTTCACCCTCAATCGCGGGGTGGAAGAAGAGTGTAGTATGGA
>JBGSRE010000616.1:0-2372 GCA_041737755.1 Oligoflexus sp. | reverse complement strand
GCCTCGTCGCGGGAGGTACGCCTCTCGGTATGGATAAAGAGCCGAACTATCCTACCAAAGATTTTAGCTTAGAAAGTGGCGAATCTTTGTTTCTTTATACTGATGGTTTGATTGAAAATCGTGGGCCCGATGAGCATACATTTAAACAGCGCCAGTTGAAGAAAGCCTTGGCTTTTGATACCGAGCTCGAGAGTATTAAAGGTAAAATTCTCGATGAAGCTCGTCTGATCTGGAAAGATCGTGAAGCCGATGATGATTGTTCTTTTCTTATGGTCAAATGGCGAAAGTCTGGCGACTCGGCGGCAAAGATTGCCTGAATTAATTCTTAAGAAGTCGGCTGAGCTTGGGGCGATTCTTAAGGACCGGTCGTTAGCACAAGCTCGGAATCGCAAGGTCCGCTCTATCCTTCTCGTTCCCATCCTTCAGATCCTGATTGCTTTGGGTTTATTGGGATGCGGAGAGATCAGTAGAGAGGAACTGATGAGTAAGCTCACTCTGGCAAGGAATCTGCATAGCCTGGATCAGTCAACACACGCTGAAAGGTGCAAGCTCTCTCGATAGGGAGAAGGCTTCATGCACAATCACCAGGAGGTATGAGATGTCCAGGAATACACAGGCTTCGAAGATTTTTCTCTCATTTCTTGTGCTCAGTGCTTGGTCTTGTTCCAAAGCTAAGCAGTCGGATGAAACTCCTGAAAAAGGCCAGGCGGCAAGCTCTCAAAATAGTTCGAGTTCCGGTTCAATACCAGAAACGGCACCTGTAGGAAGCGATAGTACGGCGAAGCCAGGGACCGCTCCTGCCGCGAAGATCTATACTATTCCAGAATTAGTGAGTAAACTCAGTTGGAAAGCTGAACTCTCTAACAATTCAAGACTCAAAGTTTTTAGTGGTTTTAACGGCAGCAATCCCTTTAAAATCCTGGTTGATGTCATCGTTTTTGGCCAGCTCCCTGCAACTGTTGTCATCACTCAAGCGGAAGAAGATGCACTGTATGATAGTCCTGAGTATCTGAAGGCCGCTGAAGCAGAATCGCCAAAGATATCATTGACTGCAGATCCCGCTTTCGTGACGATGAACCTAGTGGAAGAGTATTCCGAAGGCAGACTCTATGAATTGACGACGGTAAAAGCGGGTGCAACGACCGCTATGATCAAGTACGGAAGCGCCCAAATTTCCTTAGCTATTCAGATCGCAAACTATACAGCAGCTCAAGTCAATGCCGGCCGACAGCGCTATGAGACAGCCGTTGCAGGTGCTACCCCATCTCCTTCCTGTGCGAGCTGTCACCGGGCTGCAACTGGCGTCGATCACTCCCCTTACTACATGTCTCAGTATTCAGACGCTGCACTCCTTTCGACGATTGAATTGGGAGTGAACTCAGATGACAACTACCAAACCAAGACTCCGCATAAGATGAGCTTTACCAATGCTGCAGATAAGGCTGGAATTGTTCCCTACTTGCGAAGTCTTGATCCGAACCTGCTGCCTTCTGAGCAGAAATAGCACAGAAGGTCTCTAATCCCAATTAGCCCTCAGAAGTTTATCTTTTGAGGGTATTTTTCTTTCTGGGCTTGACGCTGGTGCCTCGTGCGGTTTGTTCATCAAGTGAAACATATCAGGCTATTAGCAATGAAAATGAGATTTTTTCCGCAGGATTCGACTCACAAGCTTCGACAGTCCACTTTTTCTCATAATTTACAGTGTTTTAGATCAATTTTCTAAAAACGCTAGCCCAAGACTAGGCAATTACTTTTTGCAGAGGAATTTATGAAGAGGCATACGAACGAGTTCTATTTGATCATGATTATGATATGGATCGGGTTAGTCCTTGGAGCCTGCGAAGCGGAACGGCAGGATCAAGAGCCGTCAAGCGCGTCATCGGTAATCTCAGTCAGAGCTACGGAAGCCGTGAGACCGGAGAATCGGACGTGTCGAGCTTGGAACCGTTCCACGAAAACTCGATCGCGTTCCTCTGATGATCTCAGTGATGTTCCACGCCTTCTGTCGAAAACAGGCTGCACGGATGAGACAGATCCAGCCAAGCCAGCTCCTGGTCTTATACCTTATGATATTGTGGCTCCGCTTTGGTCCGATGGCGCGGATAAGCAGCGCTACTTCGCTTTGCCTGATAATCAATCGGCAATCGTGAGGGCCAATGGTCGCATCGAACTGCCAAGCGGCAGCGTAACGATGAAGACCTTTAAACTGAATGGGCGAATGATTGAGACTCGACTCTACATGAAGGAAGCCGATGGCAACTGGGCTGGCTATTCCTATGCCTGGCGGGACGACGGCAGTGATGCAGAGCTCTTGAGCGAAGGACTTGAAAAAAAGATCGAAGATCAAACTTGGGTTTTTCCTTCGCGTCAGC
>JBGSRE010000549.1:0-10084 GCA_041737755.1 Oligoflexus sp. | reverse complement strand
CGGGGCTTGTAATTACGATTGGCAGCGAGACCAGCCTCAATGGAAGAAGCTTCTGCCCAGCACGATACGTCGTTTTGACAATCTATACCGTAATGAAGATTTGACTGCAGCAAGGTATAGCCAAACCCTAGAGTTTCCAATTGCCCTTGGGCCGAGACTTCTATGGTGCGATTTTGGCTTTTAAAACCTTTTGGGGAATCGCAGCTCAACGCGAGAGCTGCCCCTACAGCTTTTTGTGCAATCAAAATGGTCAGGAATAGACTCAATATTTTTAACAAGCTTCACGCCTCCTTAGCTAACAAATCATCTTTGTGGGTTTTATAGCTTTTCGCTTGAAAACGGAACTGACTTTTTTAGCTACGGGGCCTTCAATAATTCGAGACTATTAGGAAAAATCCAGGGACATTGTTTCCCTAGTCTAGAATCTGTTCGTACTTGGAAGCCCAAAGCCGAACAGCTAGGTATTCGATTTTTCCCTCCCCGCTGTTGAAGACCCGTTTAAAGGCGCCTTGAAAAGGCAATATTTGTCAGCTTATTCAATTACTTAAGATCAATAAGAAAGAGTTTTTAAGAAATCTCCCCAATTCGCGAAAAGGAGGGCAGTACTTTTTCTACAATGAATTTTTGAAGGGGCTATCATGTTCTCCTACAAGACCAAAATTTTTGCCTGCCTGCTGGTGGTATTGGCTCTTTCTACTGAGTACGCACTGGCAGCGACCATAGGATATAACCCAGCGGAATGTCGCAGGTTTGAATCAGGAGAGCAAAAGTAAGAAAGTCTTTTTCCTCAATGGTTTCGGGCTCTTTACCCGAGCTGCCTCGATAAGACCGCACAAGATCGACTTTAAAATACCGACAAACCCTGTTCTAGGATGGGCTGGATCCCATATAACGAGGGACAGGGAAGCGACATGAAACCAGACAGAGCACTGCGGAAACCTTTCAGCATACGTTGGGGTCAAAGGCTTTGGGCAGCCCTGAGCCGGACCAGCAAGAAAACCGGCTGGCCGCTCGACAGTGGCCTCATCCGACTCTTGATGCTTCTGCTCATGCCCCTCTATATCAAGCGACTTGGTTTTATTCAGGGATTGAGCTGCCTTTATCGATTCATAAGCAGCCAGGGTGGCTTTACGCTTTACCGTTCGGATCGAGATCTGGGACTTTTTATCCGGGAAGACAGTACTGATGCCTTGGTGTTTCAGCAGATCTTTATTCTGGGTGACTATCGAAAGCTGAATCGTCGGTCGGATGTTAAAGTTATCATCGATGCGGGGGCCTATGTCGGTTACTCGGCCATATATTTTGCCGAACTCTATCCTCATGCCTTTATTTATGCATTGGAACCGGAAGAGAGTAACTTTCAGGCGCTGCAAAAAAACACCCGAAACTATCCCAACATTCTGCCCATTCAGGCTGCGCTTTGGCATTCCGATGGGACTTTGGAAGTGCGGGATGGTGAAGCCGGCCAATGGTCCTGCACGGTGCACGAATCCCAAGATCCCCCCAATAATCGACGCATTGCTTCGATTAGCCTCCAAACATTAATTGCCCAGTATCGCCTCGAGAAAGTGGATATTCTTAAAATTGACATCGAAGGGTCGGAAGTCCAAGTTTTCGATCCAAACTACTGTCATGAATGGTTGCCGCAGGTACAAACACTGTCGATTGAACTGCACGATCAGTTGTTCCCCGGTAGTGAAAAGAACTTTTTTGCAGCCATGGACCGCTATCAATTCGATATGAATTTTGCTGGGGAGAACCTGTTTTTTGACTTTCATCACGAGCAAAATCCGGCCGTTCCGAAAGATAAGGCACGCTGCGCTTAGACTATCCACACAGAGTCCGCAATCTTGCTATAATGGGCCGATGAATAGCTGCTATAGCTATCCTTTAGGAGGACTCCTAACGTGCGAAAATCCAGCTGTCTGAAATCCCTCTTCTTGGTTTTTTTCTTTATGGTTTCAGGCGCTTGCCAGAAAACTAGCTTTCACAGATATGAACCCGTCTCGACCCCCACTCCACTGCAAGAACCGGTGGAAACTTCACCCAAGCCCCCAAGTATAGTGGAACCTGCATTGCCTCTTCCTGAGCCAGGACCAGTACCAGGACCAGAACCCATTTTTCAAGACTGTGAAAAAGACAGCACAAGACAAATGGTGGCAGAGCTTTTTGTCCTGGAAGCGAATACTTCGCGATTACCAAACTTCAGTCCGCTTGAATCGGTAAAAACTGTCTGTTTAGTCAATCTGGATATCACCGATCGGGACTTCAAAGAAGGCTTTCCAGGTGTCGATGGACTCATCGAATGGTTTGCGTTGAATATCCGCTTCAAACTTATTGTTCCACAAACTGGCAATTACGAATTCTTTTTGAATTCCGATGACGGCAGTCGACTTTTTATCAATGAGAAAGAATATATCGATAATGATGGGACTCACTCCCAAATCATGCGTTCGGTCGTCGTAGCTTTGACGGCAGGCACCCATTTGATTCGAGTTCCTTATTTTCAGGGGCCGCGCTATAACATTGCACTCGAGTTGCAATGGAAAGGTCCAAACGATAAAGAAAAAAACTATCTTCCCTTGAGCCAAATTCAAAGACCCTAGGCCCTCAATCTATTCCGCATCCCTGTTTGCTTGAGGCGGATCGGCATCGATCCACCGAATCTCAAACATCCGACCATCCGCTTCTTCCACTAAAAGACGGCGGTCTTCACTTTTTTCGATGCCATCGATAAATTCACCATAGCGAATCAACTGGCGAAGGATAGCGGTCACAGTGGTTTTCCGCTCCAGCGCCCAGGTCTTCAATTTTTCCACCTCATCGATGGGCAAAGTGGTTTTGATGCGAATGCGCTCGGTCATCGTCATTTCTCCTGGATGCATAATTTTCGCTGCCATCAGCGAAGAGTTATAGCAGGAGATCGCCGACGCCGCAACAGATCTGAGGCCATCTGATTGCAATCGGATGATCCTTAGGTACTGACTTAACTCACGCGATCAAATGGCAAACCAGCGCGTGGATTTGATGCCAAACATTTTCATCAACAGGCCTCGGGGAGCGATCGTCGCAGGGGGAACGAAGGATTTTCGCTTTTGAATGATGGCGATCAGGATATCGCTGATGATGTGCGAAAAATCTGCCAAAGCCCAGATCAAGATCCAAGGCGATTGCAGAAGCCAAAGATAGGCTTGAGTCAAATCGGTAAGGCGATGATAGAGCAGTGGGGCACAAAGAAGAAAAAGCCAGGATGCCTTGAGCAGCGTGCCGATCAAAGGCCAATGGAGAATGCCTCGATGAGTAAAGAGATAGCCAAAGGGGCTCCAGATCAGATTATGCAAGAAATTTAAAACATACTGCAGAGGCTGCAGAAGGCGGGAAAATAATTTCAATCGAGCCTTTTTTAAGCCAAAGGTCAGAAAGCCGATCGGTGCCGTCCGCGCCCCGCATCGATTCCCCCGAACGTCCAAATCGGGATTCAAATACCGACAGCAGTATACATAGAATCCAGCATAGCTCAGCCACGTCATGACTTCGGTCAAGCTGTGAGGCCATCCTCTTGAGGCGAGGATGGATACCCCCGCGATAGCTCCAAACAGCCAATCCATGTACCAATTTTTCATTACCCCGCCCTTCCCTTGGTGCCTCACTATGGTTTCGGCTTCCTTGCGAAACATCTCCATCTTTTTCTGATTCTCTCGGTAAATACAAGAGCGATTCACAGGATGAGCAGCCCAAAGTCTGTGTTTAAAAAAGGCACAGCGTTATTTTTCCTAAAAGGTAAGGATCGGTTCCAGGGGCAACAGCGGCATGGAGGGGGAAAAGCTTGGTTGGAGAAAATTCAGAACGGTATAGGCTGGGAACACTATGATTTTTCTATGGCCGGCTCATGCCATCCCAAGGTACTTTTAATGGATAAGAATTACTCCGGGGAAATATTATGAAATTGGAAATCGATTTTCAGGGCTCGGAGATATTGGACGTCAAAGCCGACAAAACGGAGTTGGAAATTGTCTTCAGTCAGGCGGTCATCGTGAGATCAGGATCCAGTCTGGATAACGTAGTGAGAGTTCCGGCGACACTGAAAATCGGTATGCCAAAGTTTGCAAAATTGCCCAAAAAAGGTCGACTTTCCGATGGTGAGCTCTATGGGGTTCCGGGCAAAGCTTTAAATGGACGAATTCCTGTCGATCTCAAGTGCAATCGAGACTGTGAATTGTCCCTGTCTTTCGAAGACAAAGATTACACCATCACCGGCAAAAGTTTTCAGGTGATTGTGGATCCCGCCTGCTTACCCAAAGGCTGAAGATTCTTGTTAAGGACTTGCCAAATTTCGATCTTTGAGATGCCTGCCCAAACTTCGCATAAACAATTGGTGAATTTGAGCCTGGGTAAAGAGATAGAGGAACCAAGGCAGGGAGGGCTGGAAATCATGCACTGCGGCGAGACATGCCGTTCCGCCCAAAGCTTCCCGCATTTCCAATCGCGCTTTGAGTGGTCCAGGACGGTAGAGAGCACCGCCCACGATGTAAAACAGTTGCCGATCAGGTTGGCTTCGCTCGGCTGAATGGCGCAGGGTAAGCAGGTCCAAACCAAAACCCTTCAATCGCAGATGGACCACTGGCCCTTCGAAGTCGACTCGGATCAAAAAGGGTAAAAGTTTTGGGAGGTATCGCAAGTATTCCTGAGCAACCCAGGCAGCATTACGACCTGCGGGCAAAGGCAATCGTTGAATCGACCGCACATGATTCTGCTTGTGAGCCCAACTGCCCCTAGCAAAAGCATGAGGACGAGAAGGAGCCTCTCTACCGATTTCGACTATGAGTTTTTCCACTGCCGTGGAAAAATCTTCAAACTCGATCTCCTTGCTCGGAAATCGATGGGCTGGGCGAATGAGCATCGATGATTTCAGACTTTCCACCAAGGGATAGACCAAACTCTTCGGTGCGCCTGATAAGAGGCTCACCCACAGCTTGGATAGTCCCAAACTCATCAAGGGAATAGTTTGAAACCATCGGCGAATTTTGAGCAAGCGAGCTGTTTCTTTCATCATATCAAGGTAACTGATCGGTCTTTCTGCACCAATATCCCAGGTGTGACCCTGCAAAGCTTCTTGCTTGAGACAGAGCACAATCACCCGCATCACATCATTGAGACTAATAACCTGGCAAAGATTTCGCGTCCACTTCGGACACAGCATGATATGCAGGCGTCGCACCAGATTGATCACGATCGTGAAGGAAGAGCCACTGGCACCGATCACAATTCCAGTTCGAAGTGCCGTCACCTTGGGGATATAGGCTTGCAGAGTGCATTCCACTTCGAGCCTACTCTTCAAATGATCGGATAATTCCACGCCTTCGGGTATCAATCCACTCAAGTACAACACATGATTGATCCCCTTAAGCCGAGCGGCTCGGGCGAAGTTATCCGCAAGAATCAAGTCAAAATCGGCAAAACTGCCTTGATTCAAGCGGGCTGTCGGCATCATGGAATGCACGAGATAAATGGCCACATCCTGATCGGTCAGCGCCTGCTCCAGCTCTTTGAGATTATTGAGATCACAACCCACCCAGCGAAACCGGTCCTTGGCCGCGGCATGCTTCACAGTAAAGGAATTTCGACTGAGAGCTGTCACAGTAAATTCAGGATCGTCTAAGAGATGCCCCAGCAAAGCGCGACCGACAAATCCAGATGCCCCAATAACCGCTACTTTCATACCGACACTCCTTGATCCATACTTTCGAACAGACTCTTGAATCCTAGCACGTCTTTAAAGGCTTGGCCTGGATTCAAAGGAATACCCAGCTTTTCAGCATGTTCGTACAATGCAAATAGCAAAAGGCCCAGGGGCAGAAATTCAGGGTGAAGCTGGGTCTTGTGCTGACGGCAAGACAGAAAAATCTGATGAAAAGAGCTTTGAAATTGAGCCAATCGAAAGACAATCGCCTGGGACCGCGCTTCACCAAAAATATTCAAAAAAAGACTTTCAGCATGTTCCAAATGGAGAACCTTTAAACCCCCACGAAAAACAGCCGGCTGATCCCCGTAAAATCCTGTATAGATAGCCAGCATCGCCTCTCGAAATTCTGCTGACCAGCTATGAATCCACGGTTTTGGCTGCCATAGAATCTTCGAACCTAAGAGCAAAAATCGATCCGAACGCAGATCCAAAAAGCAGCCACTGGGAATAAGCAGGGAGCTAAAATAAAGTTTCAACAAGGTCTGTCCCAGAGCTTGCCGATCGAGACCCGCATCCGCGGCCAAGGGCCTTATCGTGGAATCCTCGTTCCACGAAAGCTTGCCATCAATCGTTGGCAAAGCTTTGATCCAGACTTTTTTCGTCTCTTCCAGCAGAGAACGATTGAGGTAGTTACGACTCAGCCCGCCCATCACGCGGGTCATTCCCAAAGTCGGCACCACCTCAAAAAACGTTGGCGAAAGAAAGTCAAGGGCCATCGACCAATCACTTGATTGAAAGGATTTAAGAAGGGTCTTGAAGATCATTCATTGCCTTTTCTGAGCCAAATTTTTGTGGCTTGAACACGCGGTTGCAGGCCAACTTTCGTTTATTCCCTAGTCCAGATTACAGTTTGTCGCTAAGCTCGCAAAGGTCGAATCGAAGTGCATAAACAGGAGTAAGAAATGGGCGCAGTTCTGATATTGGGAGGCTATGGTGGGATCGGTGAGGCGCTAACGCGGCGTTTGACAGCGGCTGATCGTTCGGTGATCATTGTCGGGCGATCTTTGGACAAAGCGCAAACTCTGGCGGATGCTTGCGGGCAGAAGGCTATGGCCTGGGATGCGCGTGATGAAACCGCATGGCAGCAAGCTATGGAACAGCTCGATGCCGAAGGCGTAGCTTTGGATGCCGTGGTCAATCTGTGTGGAAGCATCCTCCTCAAGCCACTGGCCAGCACGAGTCTGAGCGAACTGCGGGAAACTCTCGACCAAAATCTGGTAACGGCCTTTCTAGCGATCAAATTTGGAGCGCCGCGACTGGCTCAAGTCGGAGGCGGCAGCCTAGTCCTTATGAGCAGCGTTGCTGCCCGCTATGGGCTTGTGAATCATGAAGCCATTGCAGCTGCGAAGGCTGCTGTCGAGGGGCTTGTCGTTGCTTCCGCAGCCAGTTTTGCTGCCAAAAATGTTCGCATCAATGCCGTCGCACCCGGACTGGTCGAAACCCCTCTCAGCCATCGCTTTGTGAGCTCAGAAGAAGGCAAGAAAGCTTCGTCGCTCTTGCATCCTCTCGGTCGCATTGGACAGCCCGTTGATATCGCTTGCGTTGTGAGCATGCTCTTGGACCCAGATTGCTCCTGGATGACAGGACAGGTCCTGGCAGTAGACGGCGGGATGAGCCACGTCAAATCGAGGCGATAATCGGGGGGCCTAGCTTGCCAAGCCCCAGAAGCTACTTATACTGGAGGAGTCGAAGCTTAAACTCGATCTCTCTCGTATAGGAATTTACTTATGTCAGACCTGTTATTTTCAGCCTATAGCTTGGGTCCTATTGCCTTGAAAAATAGGGTCGTTATGGCTCCACTGACCCGCAATCGGGCGATCGGCAATGTCCCGAACAGCATCATGGTTGACTATTACAAACAGCGCGCTCACGCTGGGCTTATCGTGACGGAAGGGACCTCCCCTTCAGCCAATGGCTTGGGCTATGCTCGAATACCTGGTTTGTTTTCGGCAGAGCAAGTCAAAGGCTGGCGCCAAGTCACCGAAGCTGTGCACAAAGAGGGTGGAAAAATTTTCGTCCAACTCATGCATTGCGGACGAGTTTCACAGGTCAAAAATATGCCTGCCGGCACTCGAATCCTGGCACCTTCTGCTATCAAGATGCAAGGCGAAGTCTATACTGATGCTGCACAAATGCAGCCCTATTCTGAACCCGAAGCCATGAGTGAAGCGGACATACAAAGCACCATAGAAGAATACGTTCACTCTGCAAAGATGGCGATGGAAGCGGGCTTTGATGGGGTTGAATTGCATGCGGCGAATGGCTATTTGCTGGAGCAATTTCTCAACCCGGCGTCCAACCAACGGACCGATGCCTGGGGCGGAACTCCTGAAAAGCGTCAGCAATTTCCGCTGAAGGTCTTGGAGAAAGTCGTAGCTGCTATAGGCGCTTCTAAAGTCGGAATTCGCGTCTCTCCCTATGGCGTGTTCAACGATATGATCGTCTATCCTGAACTCGACACGAGCTATACCGAGTTTGCGAAACGGCTTTCTGCGCTCAAAATTGCTTATATGCATATCGTCGACCATAGTTCCATGGGCGCGCCTGAAGTCAAAGGATCGGTGAAAGAACTGATCCGCAAAAACTTTCAAGGTGCATTGATTCTTTCTGGTGGCTATGACCGCGAACGAGCCGAGCAGGATCTAGCCAACAAAAAGGCTGACCTCATTGCCTTTGGTCGGCCTTTTATCAGCAACCCGGATCTGGTCGAAAAGCTCAAGTCCAACCGGCCCCTCCGCGAAGCAGATTTTGCCACCTTCTACACCCCGGGTGAAAAAGGCTACAGCGATTACCCAGTCGGCTAATGCCAGCGATTCAAATCCTTGAATAAAAAACACTCGATTCCAAGAGATTCTTCTCTTCGAATCGAGTGCATTCAAACCTTACCAAGAAACTATCTCGAATTCCAGGCCAGATTACTGGAAGGTCTGAGCGAGTGTCACGTATACTGTGCGCCCCATATTGCTATAGCGACTCCGGCTGAACCAAGGCCATCCTGTATTGCGATCGTAAGCAGGGGCAGCATTCGTTACGTTTTGCATGCCAATTCCAAACTCAGTTCCAAAGGGAGCGGTGTAGCCCAGATTCAAACCGAGTTCAGCATAGGACTTCACCCGGTATTTCGAATCGGGATTGGCAAGTTCGCAGCTTCCCGAATTTACCCCACCGGAAGTCGAGTAGCTTGGTCCGTAGTAACGAACAACTGACCCTGCGCTGTAAGACTTACTTTGGAAGTCAAAGCTCAAGCTTCCATCCACACCGGGTGAATACTTTGCATAGTCACACAAAGGATCCAGAGGTGTTTCTTGGGTCTTGGACACGAGAATTTTGTTCAGTTTCAATCCCGATGACAGAGCACCCAGTTCAAATCGTTCCGCCCAATTGGTGCTGAATTCAATACCAGAGCTCTCGTTTTTGTTGAGGTTTTGCAGGGTTGTGTTGACGTAAGAACCTTCCACATCCAAAGTCTGAGTGGTTGGATCGCGTTTGATGTAGCTGCCGAAGTCTTTTTCATTATTCAGGAGGTACTGGACCGACAAAGCACCAATCTTATCTTTGATTTCAAGATGCCAGTAATCAAGCGAAACGCCGAGTGAGGCCAAGGGCTGAGCCACAAGGCCCAAGTTGTAATAAACAGAAGTTTCTGGATCCAGATTCGGATTACCACCCGACTGCGAACGAATTTCACGCGGCACGCAACTGGCTTCAGGAATGCCCTGATTCTCACAGTACACTTTGTCCACGGCACGTGTCACACCAGAAGACAGAGTAAGGAACCGATCGTGAAGAGCGGCAGGCTTAAATCCTGTTCCGTAAGAAGCGCGAAGCTTCAGAGCATCCAAAGCCGCATAAGAGGCGCTGGCTTGATAGGTACTCGTGCTCTTGGTGTTGGCATCACCTTTAGTACTGCTAATCGAGTCATTGCGAATGGCAGCTTTAAAGTCCAACTTGGGAAGAAAGGGCAATCCGACTTCGACAAAGGCCGCTTTGGTTTCTTGTCCACCACCACCAACGCCACCCGCCGAGCCAATCACGCGGTTGGGCTGCTGGGAAACAGAGTCGGCTTGATCAAAGTAGCCTTCTTTTCGGTACTCCAATCCGCCCGCAAAACCAGCCGTTCCACCAGCCAATTGCAAGGGCAAATCACCGTCAAAACCGAGACTGTAAACATCCAACTGGGATTCGCCAAGACGGAAAACCTCCGTTACGATATCTTCTTTCGCAGCGACTTTCTCTGCTGAGTCGAACTCGTTCAAAGTGAAAGGATTCAATGTTCCGTTGCGGAAGTAATCAATCACTTTCGTGGAGTCCAAGTTACCGTCTGTACCATACTGCAAGTTT
>JBGSRE010000514.1:0-2565 GCA_041737755.1 Oligoflexus sp. | reverse complement strand
GTCCCGCTGCATTTGATGGTTCGATTGCGAGTCAAACCACAAATCAAATTCAAACCGATACGCACTTTTTCAATGTCATTCAAACCATCCATAGCAATAACTGTGGACTGACTGAATCTTCCAGCAGTGGCAAAACCTGGTGATGGAAACAGTTTTCCAGCACACTTCACCTGACCGCCTTGTTCGACCACACACACAGCATTGTACCCAGAATCAACATCGATAGCATTGCGGACACCGCTCATAATAACCGGGGGCTGACTGACATCCGGCAATCCAAGGGTGCCGATGCCGAGCTGGCCATTTTCATTGTTGCCCCAGCACTGAACACGGCCTTCATTATTGATATTGCAGTAGGTACCTTTTCTAGCAACTTTGTCCAAGGCAAGGGTGGATCTTTGCTTTTCGATGCTTGGCACCGTGAGCTTGGAAGCTGTTTCTGGGATATTCAGCTCAGCAGGCAAGTCTGGAATCGTCACCGAACTGTTGGCCAATGCTGTGCGGACTTGCGTGTGCACATTGCGGACGGCTGTTCTTAAGCTTGGATCGATAGAATACTGAGCGAATCGATTCAGGAGTTTGACGGCGCGAATGACTTCTTTTTCGATCATGTTGCGGGCATTGGCTTTGATCGCAAGGCCAGCATCGGCAGTTGCGCCTGTTTTCAATGCGCTATTGATCCGGTTCAAGAGGTCTTCTAGGACCAATGTATCGCCGCCTATACTCGTTTGGAAAGCGAGTTCACTTTCGATTTGGCTTTGCAGATTCTGGAGCTCATTGCGCAAGTCGGTGGAACCGAAGTCGAGTTTAGCGATTTGTAAATAAAGAGTGCTGAGGTCCTTGATCTTTTCACTGACAAACCTAGCTTCCGTGATCCAATTGCCTAAAGTGGCGATGGTGGGACGGAGCTTGACATCGGCAACGACCAGGTAAAATCGAGTATCAAAATTGCGTCGATCATCGTAGTCAGGAAGATCCTGGGTCCGGTTGAAGAGTTCGATCTTACCGCGACCTTTAAATCTTACCGTGGTCATTCCCTTTTGACCGTCATAAAGGTCGTACTCGGCAAGTTCGCTATTGTCATTCGGAGTGAAGATAGACTCGGCCGAACCACTGCTGCGAAATCCCCAGCGCATAGCTGGTCCCACTGCACCTTGAACATAAAATTCAACATCAACATCCGCTTCAAAGCTTTCGCCGTCGATACTAGCATCAGCTATTTCTATCGGATTGATGTAGCAGTTGGCAAAGTAATTGCCGATCGTATTCGATTCGGTGCAGCCTTCGGTTCCCCGGCCGGCATACGCTTGGCCTGAGGTAATTTCTTTTGATATGGGATAGCTGAAGTTCTTAACCGTGTTCTTGCCGCTTCCTGCAGGAATACTCGGCTTATCTTTGCTAGCTGGTAAAGGCGTCGCGCCCATGCCGTCACCGCCCGAGGCCGCGCCCATGTCGTCACCGCCCGAGGCCGCGCCCATGTCGTCACCACCAGAGCCAGCGCCCATGTTGTCACCGCCAGAGCCAGCACCCATGTCGTCACCGCCAGAGCCAGCGCCCATGTCGTCACCGCTTGTCAATTTGAATTCTTGAACGTTTGGAATCAAACATTTGTTATCAACAGTCACTTGCTTGATAGTGAAGATGTTATAGGTGGTGCTGTCTTGCTTTGCATAGATTACACCATCTGGAAATACGTATATGAAGGGCATCTTGGCCCAACTGCAGGCGTGTTGACGTTGAGTAATTTGAATAGCTTGAGCGATATCTTTGATAAAATTTGTGGGCCTATTATGAGTACCATTATCGACGACATAGCCAAGGGAAGCTAAAGTCGGCGCCGGGTAAACAATGCTGCTATCCAGAGATTTAGCTTGCCCCAAGGCAAGAGGCTGGAGCCGACCATCGCTTTGAATCTGTGGAACCGAGCAACCATTGTCACGAACGAGTTGCAGATCGAAAGCATTGTAGGTGCTGTCACTTGGATTGGTGTAAACGGCCGCATCATCAAAGATGAAAATCTGGCTCTTAGCAGCCCAGTTACAACCATGTTCCGCTTGGGTCAAGCTGCGGGCTCTTTGCATTTTGGTATAGAAGTCCGAAGGCTTTTGATTGCCGGTGCCTTTACTGAGATTAAGGTCTTCAACCAATCGGGCGGCCGAGGCTGAGCTGGCCGGCAGAAAAAGTAAACCAAGCCCTATCGCGAGGATGTAATTTGCAAAAGAACTCATGAAATCTCCTGAAACTAAGGAAGTACAATATCGCTTATGAAATCTTATGGATCGATCGAAAGCTGCTAGCAAGCTTGCATGCATTGCCGGTTATTTTTTAAAAAAGTCAGGAATCAATCTCAATGAAGACGAACAACCTGCTTCCATATTGCGGAAGAGGCTGTAGAATTCAGGCAGAGAGGGACTACTGGACAAAGTGACTGACTAAAAGCGATAAATAGATAACAGTTTCATGAAGGATTCTCAAGCCAAAAAAGCTAGGCGAACAGAAGAATCGCTTTCAACTCTATCTCGCCAAAAAAAACTAAGTAAAATAGCGCTCATTCGGAGCAAGTTG
>JBGSRE010000497.1:0-2614 GCA_041737755.1 Oligoflexus sp. | reverse complement strand
ATCAGTCTGAAACTTTTCCAGCTCCTTGAGCTGCTCTAAATCCGTCAGCCAACGCTCATGACCGAGGCTATCTGTGATCAAAGAGCTCAATTCCGGATTGGCAATCCGTAACCAGCGCCTTGGACTGATGCCATTGGTCTTATTGTGAAACTTTTCTGGAAAAAGACTATAAAACTCGGGAAAGATTTTTTCCTTCAGCAGTTCCGTATGCAGCGCGGCCACACCATTGACGGAAAAACTGGAAATCACAGCAAGGTTCGCCATGCGAATATCACATTGCGGCGCTTTGCCTAAAATTGCCACCCGTTCCAAAAATCCCTGATCGTAGTATGGTTTTTCCTTAAGACTGTGCAGAAACCGCCGATTCATTTCTTCGATGATTTGAAAGTGCCGAGGCAAGGTTTTGCGAAACATCTCACCGGGCCAGATTTCAAGGGCTTCCGGCATAACCGTGTGGTTGGTAAAGGCGATGGTTTTTTGGGTCAATGCATAGGCATCTTTCCAAGGCAATCCTTCGCAATCCATGAGGATTCGCATCATTTCCGGAATCGCCAGGGTCGGATGGGTATCATTCAGTTGAATGACAACTTTTTCCGGCAGATCATAAATCGATTCATTGCTGTCTTTAAAGCGACGCAAGATGTCCTGAATGGAAGCAGCCACTAAAAAATACTGCTGCTTGAGCCGAAGCAGCTTGCCCAGTTCATTTGAATCATTGGGATAGAGAACTTTGGACAGGGCTTCGCTTTCCACCTTATCCATCACCGCACCGACATAATCACCGGAATCAAAAATAGAAAAATGAAACTCTTCATCGGCTTTCGCCGCCCAGAGCCGCAGCGTATTCACATTGCTCGTCCCATAGCCAGGCACCGGCAGGTCGTGAGGCACAGCCACCACTCGATACTCGGGATCCCAGCCCGCCACCATTTGGCCTTGGACATTTTCGTGAAAGGCGCTGCTGCCTCCAAAACCGACATCGAAGGAATGGACATGTTTTTCCACTTCCAAAGGATTGCCATAGCGCAGCCAGGGATCCGGCAGTTCTTTTTGCTGCCCGTGATCCAATACCTGACGAAACATACCGAACTCAAAGCGAATCCCATAGGCGTAGACCGGTAGGTTGAGCGTCGCCAGCGAGTCCATGAAACAAGCCGCAAGACGTCCGAGGCCACCATTGCCCAAACCCGGGTCCATTTCCAACTCAGCTATAAAGTCCAATTCCAAACCCAGCGCGAGCAGAGCCTCGCGACTGACCTCCAAAAGATCAAGGTCAATCAAGGCATTTTTTACTAGCCTTCCCAGCAGATATTCCATTGATAAATAATAGAGTCTTTTGCTATTGCTACGAACGTAGGCACCCTGGGTAGCAATCCAACGATTCATCAGCAGCTGCCGTACGGTATGGCATAAACCCAGCAACTGCTCTCGTGCTGTCGATTTTTCCAGTCGGGAACCAAGATTCTGTTCCAGACTGCTGCGAAAAGCGCTTTGAAAAGCCAGCACTTTTTCGTCATGAGATGGGTGGTCCAGGATCACTTCGATGAGATCGCGCATGAAGAGCCTCTAGGTATCAATTCACTCCTCCCACCGGGGAGGCGATTGCAGTTACAATAGACCAGAACGGATTCCCAAATCTAGCAAAGGCAGCCAAGGAAACCAATATGCATCCAAGTCCTACCCCAAAGTTCGGCTTCCCCTTGGTGGCTCCTTCCATACCACTCTTACCAGAGAGTGGAATTCAGATGGGCAGCCTGCATCACTTGAGCCTGGAGGTAAGCGGCGGCAAAAGCGGTCGCGTAAGGCTTGCAGTCGGAGAATTGCTGCATGTGCAAGTGACGCTCTGTGCCCCGTCCCCTCTGGCCAAAGTTCGGGTCTGGACCAATGTCGGCCCAGATTTTCCCGCGCCCTCCTTTCATTGGGAGGAGATGCAGGCCGACGCTGATAAAAATTTTCTTATGTCCCTGCCGACTCATCGGCCAGGCAGCTTTTATTTTACTTTGCAGTACACCTTGGATGGCCATCAGTGGTACTGGCAGCGCGGTGATTTCTGGCAAGTACGAGTCTTTCCCAGCCAGCTCAAGAGTCTGCGTCTTTATACGCTGATCCCCACCGCGAGCGGACCGATAGAGAGCTGGGAAAAGCCGCTCAAGGAAGCGGCTGAGTTGAATTTCAATATGATTCACATCCTGCCACTGACGCGCCAAGGTGCTTCGCAAAGCCCCTATGCGGCGGCAGATCTGTTCGCATTGGACCCCGATCTGCTCGGCACCGAAGCGGCTGCGTTGGACAGGAGCTGTCTCGAAAAATTAGTGGTAGAGGCCCAGAGCCTGGGTCTCGGCTTGTGTCTGGATTTAGTGCTCAATCACGTCGCCTTTGACAGCGATCTGGCGAAGCGTTGCCCGCATTGGATTGAGCCCGACCCACTGGAAGTGGATGGCTTCAAACGAGCCGGCTTCATGACTCAGGAAGGCTTTCAGAAGTGGAATGACCTCGTATTGATTCATTACAATCACCCCGATATCCCTACCCGATCCGCTATCTGGGACTATATGAAACACTACGCTCGATTCTGGGCGAGCTATGCGGCCGCGACTCAAGGCATGATCCGCTT
>JBGSRE010000494.1:0-7183 GCA_041737755.1 Oligoflexus sp. | reverse complement strand
AAACTTGGCATTATACTTGAAATAGAAAGGAGAATGGCGGCGGGAATTCATTTTTAGAGGAACTCAATCATGCTGATGTCTTTACTTGTAACGCTGACTCTGGTTGCCCAAGCTAATAATGATGACGACCGTGCGCAAAGTTTTGCAGACCGACTGAAAGCAAGTCACGAGCAAAAAAAACCGACTGCTATTGAAGAAGAAGACGAAGTGAAAAGTTCTTCTCAAGCTACCCGTGATTTTCAAAGTCGCATGACACAAACCGTCGCAGGTCGTCGCTAGAATTTACTTCCTGAAAGGGAAGAAAATCAATTCAAGTCAAACATAGTGCGCTGCAATGCCACAACCCGGCCCAGTACGTTGAACGGTTCGACGTCGGCAAAAATCTCGTGGAAATCTGGATTTTCTGGCTTTAAATACCAGCCTCTTCGCTTTTCAAAGCAGAGTCGTTTGACTGTCGCGCTATCCCCCACCTGTGCGACAACAATTGTTCCAGAAGGTGCATCTGGCTGCTGCTGAATCACGAGCCAATCGCCATCCAGAATGCCGGCATGGACCATACTAAGGCCTTTGGCCTGCAAGGCAAAAAGATTGTCATGCGACACGGAACGAGGCAAGAGACTGGTCGATACCCGCAGATATCCGGAGTGATCTTCAATCGCTTCCAGGGGCACACCGGCTGGCACAGCACCTAAGCAAGGGACCAGGAAAGAATCCGTGAGATCCTGGCGACCCAAGAGTTTGACGCCATAAAAAGCCTTGCCTTTATCGGATAGTATTAAAGAACGCGCAGCCTGTTTGAGAGGCGTGGTGATAAAGCCCTTTTTTCGCAAGGATGCAATCACATCCTGAGCCGAACCGACCGCCTTATATCCCATAAAGTCACAAAGTTCACGAAGGGTAGGCGCATAGCCCATACGTTCCGAATGCGATTTGATGAAATCGAAAGCTTTGAGCTGACGTGGAGTTAAGTTCTGCATAAGCTGCACCTTTCAAAGCCAATAAACGTTATTTAATGTATCCCATCGCACTCAATCGTTCCAGAAGAGGCGGATGAGAGTGATAGACGCCCGAATACCAAGGATGACTGAGCGGCATCAGCTGGCTATTTTCTCGAAGTTTCAAAAGGGCATCGCCCAATTTTCTTTGGTCTTCGATATTCTGCAAAGCAAAAGCATCGGCCTGGAATTCATTCCGTCGAGAGATTTGACTCAACAATGGTTGAAGGATGAAGTTGATCGGACCGAACCAAAGAGAAAATACCACAAGCGCTCCATAATCAGAAACTGCGGGAAGTCCGAATGCCTGATAGAAACTCACCAGTGGTAAGCAAAGACTCAGTCCATAAAATACAAGTCCAGTGACAAAGAAACTGCGGATAAGTGACCAGCGAACGTGATGCAACTTGAAATGGCCCAATTCATGGGCAAGCACAGCCACGACTTCACTCGGACTCATACTCTTGACCAAGGTATCAAAGAGTACGATCTTCTTTTTACCAA
Source organism: Oligoflexus sp. (assembly GCA_041737755.1). GTDB lineage: Bacteria > Bdellovibrionota_B > Oligoflexia > Oligoflexales > Oligoflexaceae > Oligoflexus. The sequence continues at coordinate 5,684 of JBGSRE010000494.1, read as the reverse complement.
AAACCCCGGTAAAATAAGCATTTCCATGCGATGATCGCTTGGAAGCATCCATAATGGAAATACCGTCGGCACTGAATTTGACTTTGCCAGCCAGCTCGTAAATCGCTTCCCGAAGCGAGCCTTCTTCCAGGGGGTGGAATTTATTGAAAAGCGGGGCGAGCAGAGTGGGATAGAGCCAGGCTGTCAGAAGGCTGAAGCCAAAGAGTAGGAGCCACGCAGGAATCCACCAATGGGCGCCGGTGCGGCCCATAACAAACAGCAAGGCGGCGAGGAGTGGAGCTCCTAAAAGAACGGACAAAAGCATAGTTTTGAGTTGATCCGTAACATAACCTTTGAGAGTTTGTCGATTGAAGCCGTGCTTTTGTTCCAGCCCAAAGGTGAAGTAGAGATCAAAAGGCAGACTCAAGAAGAAGCCAAGAACGCCCATCACGGCAAAGAAAGCTAGGCCAGTGAGAATCGGACTTTCGGCACCGCCGGTCCAATCACTTGCGAGCCGCTCGATCCAGCCGAGCCCGCCGGTTGCTAAAAACAAGAGGGTTACCAGCAGTTGCACAGCGTTCGAGCTTTGAGAAAAGTGATATTTATCTCGAGAATAGGCCGCGGATTTGGCCATTGCTTCGGGGTTGATATCAAGGATTTTTCCAGCCTCAGCCTGGCGTTTGGGATCCTGAGCATAACGAAAATTTAACCAGGCAAGCAGCGTTTCGAAGCTATACTGAGCGAGTCGAAGGACAAGAAATATTGTCAATATTGGCATGGCATTCAAGGACTTGGTCTCCGCGTCTATAGGGGGATGGGAAGGAAAGTCCCATAAATAGTTACGGACCCAAACTAGCGAGAGGTGAGCCAAAATGCAAAGCAAAAAGTGAGGAAAGTCAGGTGGCTGTCGAGTTTCTTTTGGAAAGAAGACCAGCCAAGATCACAAGGCAATTGCTGGCCTCCCATCCTTTTGCATTGGTTTTTTATGACGCGCTATTTCAAGCTCAAGCTACGAGCAGCCGACAAGGGAATACGCGAAAATGATAAGTTTCAGCATGATTTTCCAGGAGTCCACTGATGACATTGGCTTTTGATCCTCATCCTCTTGTTCCAGGCGGACAGATCCAAACTGTCATAGCCTATCTTTGGGGTGATGCGCAGCCACTCAAACCCGACGAGCAGATTACCGTCGCTCTTGACGATGGTGATGCTCTTGTTTTGGATGTGAATCATCCGCCCCAGATCTCAGCGAAGACGCCGACGATCTATCTTATGCATGGTCTCGGCGGTGATTCCGATTCTTCTTATAAACTGCGATTAGCGGCGAAACTGATCAAAATGGGCCTGCGCGTTGTTCGGCATAATCATCGCGGCGCCGGCCTTCATGGGAGCTTGGCGCGCGGTATCTATCATTCGGGATCCGCGCAGGATGTACTGTTCGGGCTCAGGAGTGTGACGCAGCGCTGGCCGGATAGTCCCTTGCTGGTGGTTGGTTTCTCCCTCTCGGGAACCATTCTGCTCAATCTGCTTGGGACTTGTGTGGAAGATCTCGCCGATATTCCACAGGTGAAGGCAGCCTTAACAGTTTGCGCCCCGATCGATTTGGAGGTGAGTTCAAAGACGATCGATCTTCTGAGAAACAAGCATCTTGATGTCTATTACGTTCGCAGTCTCATCAAACAGCTTGTGGATCGCAGTGTCGTGAATGCTGAAGTTATCGCGCGCAAGATGCCGAAGCCTACCTTGCGTCACTTCGACGAGGTCGTCACTGCCCCTCTCGGGGGTTTTCTGAATCGTGATCACTACTACGAAAGCTGTTCCCCAAAACATATCGTCGGTAACATCAAATGCCCGACTCTGATCCTGGCCGCCGCTAATGATCCGATCATTCCACTCTCCTCCGTTTACAAAGCTCCCTATAGTACAAAAGCTCTGCTTTCCGTGCAAAGCTCAGGAGGCCATCTTGGCTTTATCAGCCGTCAACGAACATCTCACGGCGATCATCGCTGGCTTGATTACTTCGTGATCGCCTGGGCTATGGAAGAGCTGATGAGATCCGCTTGACGTGAACACTCATCAAGCCAAATGTCGCTTAAGCTGAGCGCCTGGAGATCTATTCTCTCAGCCAAGCGATGATTGGCATGAAAATCAGGCACTGCATTGGGTCGACTGCCGTCAGCAGACAATTGCATGTCGATCAGAAATAGATTAGAAGGAAGGTCACTTTTATCTCCAACCTACGCTATGATCGGAAAGGTTGATGTTAGATTCCAGTCAAGCATTGCTATCAGTGCGGGATCTTCGCACGTCATTCCATACGGAAATAGGCGAAGTGCGTGCCTTGGATGGGATCAGTTTTGCTGTTCAAAGAGGCAAAACTTTGGCCGTCGTTGGCGAATCAGGCTGCGGAAAATCGGTGACGGCTATGACCATCATGGGTCTGATCCAGGAAGCCAATGGCTTCGTCGAAAGCGGCGAAATCCTCTTTGAAGGCCAGGATCTCACTCAATTATCCAAAGAAAAAATGCGGGCGATCCGTGGCGATCGCATTTCCATGATATTTCAGGAGCCGATGACGGCCCTGAACCCTGTCTATCCGGTGGGCGAACAGATCGCCGAAGTCCTGCGAATCCACCGCGGCATGTCCCGTCGGGAAGCGCGGCTGGAAGCATTGCGCATGCTGAAATTGGTGCACATTCCCGATCCCGAGGCGCGACTTAACGAATATCCCTTCCAGCTTTCAGGTGGCATGCGCCAGCGAGTGATGATCGCCATGGCCTTAGCCTGCGAGCCGAGTCTGCTTATCGCGGACGAACCGACCACGGCTTTGGACGTGACGATTCAAGCCCAAATCTTAAGATTGATGAAAGAGCTGCAAAAAGAGAAGAATACTTCGATTATCTTCATCACCCATGACCTCGGTATCGTGGCCGAGATCGCCGATTATGTCGTGGTAATGTATGCCGGCAAGGCCATTGAGTATGGAGACGTCTGCTCGATTTATGAGAATCCTCGGCATCCCTATACAAAAGGGCTCCTGCAGTCCATTCCTTCGGCGACCGTCACCAAGCAGCAAAAACTTTATACCATCGAAGGGGCCGTTCCGAGCCTGCGCAATCTGCCAAAGGGTTGTCGTTTCAACACGCGCTGCTCTTTCGCTCAAGCGGTCTGCTTTGAACAATCGCCTGACATGCTTACGGTCGATGGAGACCATCAAGTGGCCTGTTTTTTGGAAGGGAAATGAAGCTTCATGAGCAACTTGCTAGAAGTGAAAAATCTGGATATGCATTTCCCCATCCGTGGCGGGCTCCTCAAGCGTCAAATCGGATCGGTATTCGCCGTTAATGATGTTTCTTTCACTCTCAAAGCGGGGGAAACTTTCGGCGTCGTCGGTGAATCCGGTTGTGGGAAATCGACTTTAGGTCGAGCGATTGTGCGCATCTATAAGCCGACGTCAGGGACTGTTGTTTTTCGCGAACAGAATATCGCTGATTTGAAAAAGGACGGACTCAAAAAACTGCGCCAGCAGATTCAAATGATCTTTCAAGACCACTATGCCTCGTTGAATCCAAGAAAGCCAGTAGCGGAAATTCTCGAGGAACCATTTTTATTGCATGGCATGGGCAATAAGCAGGAGCGGCGTGAGAAAGTTCGCGAACTGATGCGAACGGTGGGTTTGCGCATTTCTGATATGAATAAATTTCCGCACGAATTCAGTGGCGGTCAAAGGCAGCGCATCGGTATTGCTCGGGCGATAGCTTTGCAACCAAGTCTGATCGTCTGTGACGAGGCCGTTTCGGCTTTGGACGTGTCGATTCAGGCTCAGATTATCAATCTTCTCATTGATCTGCAGAAGCAATTTCAGTTGACCTATATTTTTATCTCCCACGATCTGAACGTCGTTCGCTATATTTCAGATCGCGTGGCGGTTATGTATTTGGGTCGTATTATGGAACTGGCCGATTCAGCCGATATCTATGCACAGCCAGCACATCCTTATACAAGAGCCCTGATGGCTTCGGCACCCAAGCCGGATCCTCGTCGTGTTGTTCGTACCGAAGTTCTTGAGGGGGATGTTCCCAGTCCTAGCCGCCCCCCCAAGGGTTGTCCCTTTCATACCCGCTGTCCGCATGCTGTGGCGCGGTGCAAAGAAGAGTTGCCTGTCCTACAAACCCTCGGTCAGCAGGCGAATCATTGGGTTGCATGCCATTTTGCTAAAGAATTGAATAAGGAGGCTTTCCACTCATGATAAACATAAAGCGCCATATCCTGATCCTGAGCTGTCTCATGAGCAGTCTGGTCTTTGTTCCGAGCTGTACCAAGAAAAAGCCGGAAGCTACGGTCAGCAAAGGTGGATTAAAAATATTCTATCACTATCGCCGATCCGAGGAAAAAACTCTCGATCCGGTCCAATCATTCGATGAAGCCTCCCGGCAGCATATCCGGAGCCTCTATGATTCGCTTCTGGAGTATGAATACCTGAAGCGTCCCTATGTTCTTAAACCCTCGCTTCTCAGCAAGATGCCGGAGAAACAGGCTGATGGCGTGAGCTATCTCTTCACCCTGAAGCAAGGGGTGAAGTTTCATGATAACGCCGCCTTTCCAGGTGGCAAAGGCCGGGAAATGACCACAGATGATGTCATCTATTCCCTGCAGCGCTTTGCCGATGCCAACCAAAACCGACTGAGCTACACCTTGATTCAAGGTTTGATTGTGGGCATGGATGAATTCCGCGAGCTGTCGAAAAAAGTTCCGACAGGCTTTGATTATGAGAAGAATCAAATCGAAGGCATCAAGAAACGGGACGCCTATACGTTCACCATTAAATTTTCTCGCGACAGTCCTCTTAATTTCTATCCCCTGGCTTTTGAAGGAACGTCCATTGTTCCGAAAGAGGCTGTGGTAAAATATGGCGCCGATTTCGACAAAAATCCGGTGGGAACAGGACCGTTCTCTATGAAGAGCTATTCCCGCCGCGGCACCACAGTGCTGGCGCGTAATCCTTACTATCATGAAAACTATCCAACCGAAGGCGCGGCTGGTGATAAAGAAGCAGGACTGTTGGAAGCATCGGGCAAAAAATTGCCTTTTGTGGACGAGGTTCATTTGCCTTTGATCGAAGAGTCGCAGCCACAGATGCTGAAATTTAAAAGAGGCCAGGTAGCCTGGGTGGCGATCAATCGAGATGATTTTGTGGCGATGGTCGATAGAGTAGGAACAGGCAAGGAATTCAAACTGAAGCTTGAATTTGAAAAGCAATTTGGCCTTTACTACGTGCCAAGTTTGGCAACGACCTTCATGCGCTTTGGGATGAAAGATCCAATCCTCGGCAACAACAAACCCCTAAGGCAGGCTATCGCTTTGGCCATGAGTGCCGAAGGGTTTATCGACCTCATGCTGAACGGACGGGGAAATATTTCCCAGTCGATGGTTCCGAATGAAATTGCTGGTAGCAGTCGGGAAACAGGCTCCACCTGGTATACGCAGAATATTGAGGCGGCAAAGAAAAAATTGGCCGAAGCCGGTTATCCTGAAGGCAAGGGTCTGCCTCCCCTGATGATCGAGTTTCGATCGACCAGCAAAGATCAGCGTCAGCAGTATGAATTCATACGCAACGAACTGGCCAAGGCTGGTATTAAAGTGGAAGGCAATTTCCAATCCTTTTCCAACTTCTTGAAGAAGACGGATGAAGGCAACTATCAGAT
>JBGSRE010000364.1:0-5992 GCA_041737755.1 Oligoflexus sp. | reverse complement strand
GCTGGCGCGAAATTGAAAATTTCGCCCAGGGACTATCCTGAGCGAAGCGAAGGATCTCGTGGAATCAGGTACTTATCGGCGAGATCCTTCGTCGTTTCACTCCTCAGGATAGTCTCAGGCGCTTTAGGCGCCAGAGACTAGTTAATCAATTCAAACCTGGGCACAGCCATACTGCCCCTCAGATAGCAGCAAGATAGTCGATTTTTCATGATATTTCTAGCAGGATACACCAAAGAAGAGGATGTGCTCACGGGCCGATCTTTGGCTGACGCCAAAACACGTCCAGCAACAGTCGAGGACTTCTTCAGAGCTCGTTCCAAAATCCCTCTCAATTTCAGCGAAAAAATTTAAAAATGCAAAGATCTTTTTCGGACCTTATCTAGTCTCTGGCGCCTAAAGCGCCTGAGACTATCCTGAGGAGTGAAACGACGAAGGATCTCGCTGATAAGTACCTGATTCCACGAGATCCTTCGCTTCGCTCAGGATAGTCCCTGGGCGAAATTTTCACTTTCGCGCCAGCGACTATCTAAACAATTGGTTGAGCAGCCAATCTACAATTTCAAAAGTTCTTTTGAATTTTATTCTGCATCAGGCGTTTGTTTATTTATTTTCATGACCCCTCTGCCATGATGAAGACAGAAGAAGCATAATAGTCACAACACATCAATCGGGAGATCGAACATGCCACGCAGTTGGCTCTGTCTGTTAGGACTCTCAGCATTCTTAAACGGCTATGCAGTAGCCGCTCCAGCGAATCTTTGGGGAGCGATTGCTTCGTCATACGATACGCTTTATGAGGCTCATGGCATTTCCAATAAGAGTGCCTATGATGCTTTCCAGGAAGCACTCATGGCTTGCCGTAAACAGGCCAAAGGCCAAGACTGTTTCGCTATCGCCAATGTTCAAAATGGTTGCACCGCTTGGGCAGTCGATCGGCAGGGACATTGGGGTTGGTCGGAATTTGTGTCCACAAGTCCAAGCCCGGAAGCACTCGCGCTCTTGCAGAAAAATGCCATCGATCACTGTAGCAAAAATTCCGAACCTGACTTACCGAAATGTCAGGTCGTACGTATGATCTGCACTGGCAGCAACCTGCCTCGGAAAGTCAATCCTGCTGCATCTGAGATTACTCATTGAATTCGATCCATTTCCCAAAACGAAATGGCAGAAAGTCCGCGCTTTAAGCCATCGTTTTGCTATGAAGCCGCTCTGCTTATGCAGCCAAGAACAATTGCGATATTTTCGTAAAAGTCTAACTCATACGCCCCGCAGAATTTGAGATCTTTTTTTTGAATAGTATGGAGGCTGGCAGTAGGGGCCACTGCCAGCCGCAAAGAAATCAAGGAATAGTCGGCAAGGGAGCAAGAATTTTGCAGCGCAGCTGTTTGGTGGCTGTGTTAGGTGGCTCAAAGGATGGACCGTTAGTTGCGAAGACTTCGCCGCGTAGGACCCAAGCATAAAGAGCCTCTTCTGCTTCTGGAACCCAAGGCCTCTTCGCTGGATTTTCGTAATCAGAATCAGTAAATACGGCGTGGTTTATACCCTCCTGATAGAAACAAAGACTCTTGTTGACACTGGAAATATTGTTGAATGCACTGATGATGGCACCATTGTCACTTGCACCATCTTTTTCAACTCCTGCAATCTGAATGGGTACATTCAATTCTTTGGCCCGAGCTGCAGATTTCGCACCGTAGTCAGCCATAGCCCGAATATGCTTGAGAGAAAAATCACACATACCGTTGCGCGGATTAGTCTCACTCAACTGACCTACCTGGCAATCAGGCCCAAATCCCGTATAGCTGCCTGGCAGCAGCACACTCACAGGTTCGGCAACAACGCCTTGAATTCCAGGAATTTTGAAAAAGGGCACATAGAGCAGGACACGATCCCAATGATTGAGCTTGGTTTCAGGGTTGAGTCCTCCCACAGCTGTACCCATCGCCTGACCACCTCCTCCAGACAGCCCCGCGATAACTTTATAGCCGGGATAGGCAGCGGCGATGGCGTTGATCGACTTGCTTAGATTATCGTATGGCCCTGTTTCCTCAGGCATCCCACGCTGATCGTCTTCTACAATGCCATTTGCACGATCATACACGAGAGGAATTCGCCCTTGACCGGGCAGCAGAGGGAAAAGCACATGATAGCCTTGGGCAGCTAACTTTTTGCCGATATTGACAAACTGATTCGGACAACCTGAAAAGCCGTGATACATAACGAACAAACCTTTTTCTTCACGATCCAAGGGAGGCTTCAAGTGAATAGGAATACAATTTGCCTGGAGAGTCACGCCTTGCTGCTGTTCAGCAACGTAGCTTGTCCATAGGTTTTGCGCAGCTTCCGGAAGCGATCGCCCCTGGGAGCCTTCTTCACTCGACACCATCGATGAACTGCTTGTTTTACAGGACAGACTCATCACGAAAACCAGCCAAAGCAGAAGTATCCGCATTCGTTTAACCCTCGTATGACGAAGACAATAATTGAGAAATTATAGAATGCTGAGGTAGGAAAGGGAAGGCTGAAAGTCGAATCTATCCGAGCGAACAAGCAAAGATCGTTCAGACTCTGGCACAAGAGGTGGATAGCTTAATTTTAGAGCGTGCGGAAGACTGTCTTCTCGATCAAAACAAAGGTGTTCATGATGTCAGCAGCATAGCACTCTCCTCTGTTGACGAAGACTCAGTGATGAATCATCCTTTTAGATCCGAGATTCACCCCTAAGAGTAAGTGATATCGCTCAGGACTTCGCCGCTTTTCGGCATTGCTCATTTTTGATCTCGAGACCCTGGCGTAAGAAGTTGATACGTTTGCCGGCCTGAACAATTTCTTGGGGGCCAAATATTTCCTTATCACCAAACACGAGAACATAGTCGCCGATTTGCCCCTGGGCTTCCCAAACGAAAATTCTATAGTCGCCAGGTTTGGTCAGGATAAACTCGGCCTTTTGCTGCTGCCAGTAGGAAGTTCCTGAAAAATTCTCTTTAAAAACCTCGCCCTGTTGATCATTGCCAAGTAGATAGACCCCTTGCCCTTCTTCCAGCGTAAAGGGTAATGCAATATCTGGGCTGAGTTTAACCAGTTTTTCCTGGATTGGCCCAACTAATGCAACTTGAGGCAGAATATTTGCATAGGGTGCACAGCTTGGAACGATCGTATTAAAAACAGCCTTGCGACCTTTTTCACCTGCCTCACCTATCGCTATACTGGAATTCTTTTCATCCAAGTCGGCTTCGGTCAGAGTAAACTGAGCCTGATCGATATCGTCTTTGGCATCGAAGCTCAAATATATGGCGAGTGATTTTTCAATCGGAGCTTGTATCGAGTAGGCTTCCGAATCAGTGAAATCGAGGCCTTCAACATAGGGTACGTGACTATAAGCGGGACTGGAAACTGAGATTAAAAGCAACAGAATTTGACATTTGTTCATGATGACCCTCATTCAAGACGCTGTCTGTGAAAGAAACTGGTCCTACCATGATTCAAATGCAAGAGCTTTGTCGACTCCGATTATTACCTATAGCAATAAATATTTTGACAATGGATGAGCTAGAAAAACCACACTTAAAGGAGAGCTAAGAAGTTCCTGTCCGAACCTTATTTCAAGCGCACAAGATCGGCCAGGCAAATAATAACTAGACTCTAAAAAGAAAGGCTAAATTTTGAAAAGGCCAGAGCAAGTAGACCAAGAGCGGCAGCAAAACAAGCCCCAATGTAAAAAGCAACTCCCGAAGCTGATGCTGACTGACGAAAACGCTTAATTGAAAGAGGCTCTGACTTCGTACTCAGAATTACATTAGCTAAAAGTTTTTGATGGAGTTCTGTACGCATGGTCTCCTCACTAAGATTTGACAGTCTTATGTGTGTAACTATCCCATCCCCTACCAATCCATAAATATAACTCCAGCACACCAACAAAATCCAGTTTTTCTAGAAATTGACTTAAGAAAAGCCAGAAGTCCCAAGTTTTTTTGTTAGCTCTTTGGCAATTTTCCCAAGTTCATCTTCCACTTGGCTTCTACATTGCCTTTTCATCAGACCTACTTTGATTGAGACAAGGCGAGAAGTCAAATCGGCTTATTAAGAAATTTTTTCGATTTTCTCGTTGAGAAATTTTTAGCCTAAAAAGCATTCCACAGAGCCACGCAGCCTCATAGAGCCTGCAAAAAAGCTAGGATGCTTTGGCTATTACATCTCCAATCAGTCTTTGGACATGACTGACCAGCTCTTTCATACGAAAGGGTTTGTCGACGAACAGATCGGGCTTTAAATGGCTATGCTTGAGATCCTTTTCCAGGCCTGCATAAAATCCACTACAAAGAATGACAGGAGTATTGGGGCTGATCTCACGAATTTTGGCGAGTAATTCAAAGCCATCCACTCGATTCATCCGGATATCACTGATAACTAGCGCCGGTTTATGACGTTGAAAAATGCTATAGGCTCGCGCCCCATTCTCGGCGGTAAAAACATGAAAGCCGGCTTCCGTCAGGCCAACCTCGGCAAATTCACGGATACCTTCATCATCATCGACGACCAGAACGGTTTGGCCCGATGGAATGATTTGATCCCGATGCGTCCCCAGCACGGAAGTTGCATTCGGCAAAAAAACTTTGAAACAGACTTCATCCATTCTATCACTACCGACTTCAATAAAGCCTTCGTGAAGCTCGACCACCTTGTGGACGATGGAAAGACCAAGACCCACACCATCCCGAAGAGCTTCAGCATTGCTACCTTGAACAAAAGGCTCAAAAAGCCTCCGACCTTCTTCTGGCGAAATGCTCTGGCCCGGATTGCTCAATTTTATGACAGCAAAGCTTTGACCCTCGCGATCTTCCAGATAAGTCTGGACATCAATCTGGCAATTAGCAGACGAATATTTGATGGCATTCATCATCAGATTTTCAATAACCTGTCGAATCCGGCCCGTATCGAGATAGACCTTAATCTCATCCACATGTTTGGCGACAATCACTTGAGCCTTTTGTGAAGCCACGAGATTAAGTGACTTGACGGCGTCATCGACGATCGCACTGAGGATCACCTGATCGAAAGCCAACTGCAATCCACCCTGGCTGCGAACCGAGTCCAATAGCCCACGCACTAGAAATTGGGCGCTATCGGAGTTCCGCTTGATGCGTTCAATAAAGGATTGGACTTGCTCTGACATGGTCTGAAGATGCTCTGGCAACTGCATAAAATCGACAGCCAGTTGGATGACCGACAACGGCGCCCTGAGATCATGGGCCACAATGCCGAGATATTCATCGCGTCGGGCCAGTTCCAGTTCCAAACCAGCAATCTGTTCGGAACGCTGCCTCTGCAAGGGACTCAACCACTTCAGCATCTGAACCGAAGTCAAATGGCCGATAATACTCGTGCCATTCCCCATCACGATCACGGGTCGAAAGAAATCCTCCGCAAAATACTGCAAAAGTGCTGCACTGGTGACCGAGACATCGGTCGTGATCGGTTTGATGAGAGGCAGTTGGTCGAGGGTTAGTGACCGGGCCACAGCGTTTGCTAAGGCTTTTGCGATCGAGAAACTATCCAGACAGCCTACGATTTCACCCTGAGCTCTTTGCACGATACCCAGACGCCCAGGCTTGCGCAAAATAGGGGCTATTGCTTGCTCCAACTCAATATCGGGAGGAAAAAGCACGAAATCAGTATCGATGATCTGAGAAACATCCAATTGGTTGGGCGCTTCCATATCCACTCTTCTCCTGAACTGTTCGGAGCCATTGAGTCTCTATGATAGCAACCCTCAAGTAGTTTGGGTACCTCTCAAGTGGAAAGAACAGCATGCTGATTCCGGGACCATTGAAAATTGCTATTCGCTACTCTTGGGAACAAACTAAAGTCATCTAAAGCTTGCGCCAGGATCATGGTTGCGGCACCCACAGCGATTTGCCTTTCTCCCAGCATGCAGGCATCCAAACGAGCTGCACTTGAGGTCGCTACGTTATCACCAGCACCACAGACCCGC
>JBGSRE010000323.1:0-1560 GCA_041737755.1 Oligoflexus sp. | reverse complement strand
GACTCAGGCACACCCACAGTCGAATACATCCGCGGTAGCGATTACGGCGGTGGCATTGGCGGCGTGCTTTACACCGTCCGGGGCGCAGAGCGCAGCTACAATGCTTACAACAGCCGCGGTGACGTCGTCAGCAAAACCAATGATGGAGCGGCCATCACATGGCAGGCCACTTATGAGGCATTCGGCAAGCGCACTCAGGAACAAGGCTCCACCCTCGACCGCCAGAAAGCCAACACCAAGGACGAAGACCCCACCGGCCTCCTCAACGAAGGCTTTCGCTACCGCGATTTAGAAAGCGGCACCTTCATCACCCGCGATCCGCTGGGCTTTGTGGATGGCCCGAATGTTTATGCTTACGTCCAGCAGAACCCTTGGAGTGGCTTTGATCCTGACGGACTGTTCATGCAGATCATCGGCAATTGGCTTGGAGAGCGCTGGCAAGCTCCACAAGCGGTTCGTTCGATGTCGAACCACACCGGCACTGTGGTCGGTGTGACCCAGAGCACGCTTGCAGTTGCCAGCATGGTGCCACTCGTCGGGAAACTTGCCGACGGACTTTCAGCGGGCGTTTCTGCTGCGGAAGGAAACTATGGAGAAGCTGCCATGACGGCTGGCGGTGGATCGCCAGGCAAATTGTTGGCGAAGGCAAAAGCCATGATGAACGCAGCAGATGGTGCTTCTGATCTGGGTAAAATCATCAAAGAGGGTGCCGAGCAGATGCAGAAAAATGGCGACGAACTCGCCGGAGCTTCCGCAAAAGCGACGAAGGAAGGATCAGAAGCTGCCGCAGAGGGGGGAGGAAAATTCAAGGAGAATGACGTTGGTGGTTATAAAGAACTTCGAGATAATCGTTTAGATCCAAACTTGAGATCGCACCATGTTGGCCAGAAAAGGGCAATGAGCAACCTTGTTGAAGGTTACGATGAAAACACAGCCCCTGCAATTTTGGTAAATAAAGTTGGACACAATGAAAAAAATCTAGGATTGCCAGCTGGGCGACAGGTGGTTTCTCGGTCTTACAAAGACATAAAAAATGCAAGGGACTTGATTGCGCGGGATATTAGGGAGCTTAGAAGAGTTTACTCCGATGTGCCGAATAGTAAGTTGCAGGAGCTGATTCAAAAGAACAAGGATATGTATAAAGAAGTGAGGGAAAAAAATGACAGCAGATGAATTGGTTGAAGTGATTCATAAGGAAGCATCGGCAGATGTTATCAAGAAGTACCTTAAGTTTTTAGATGGCAGTGATGGTGAAGATCCCAAATGGAATTTGTTTAAGAAAATATACCGTGATCTTGAGCTATCGGATCAAAGTGATCTCATCGATGTTCTTAGATTTGCTCAATCTGATTCTATATCAAGCATACTTAGCATCCTTGATAATCAGACTTTTCCAAATGTGCAAAAAGAGGATTTGGTGCTTTTGCATGGTGAAGAAAAAATAAATGGAGATCTAACTGATATATACTTGGAAAAAGAAGAAGAAGGCTGGGACAGCCATTAGTAAACAGCGGTGAAAAATCCGCGAATTTTGGGACAAAATTAAAAAACAACGGTGTC
>JBGSRE010000273.1:0-5676 GCA_041737755.1 Oligoflexus sp. | reverse complement strand
CGGCGACAACCGGGATAGTTTTTGGCTCCGGTTAGTTGAAAGACTTGCATACGCCGCTGCGCTTCTCCAGCCAGAAGCTGAAGCGGAATCATGTCCCAGGAATCTCCGTTTCTTTGAAACTGGGCTGCATCTCCATAGTTTTCTGTAATTTGGCTCAAAGCCGCTTTGGGAAGATCTTGAAACATCTGACAGCTGGTGAATAGATACTGTCCTTTGGCATCCAAGGAGCCTCGAAAACGACGACTTAATGCTTCTTGAATAAGAAATTTGCATTCCATATCTCGCCAGGCGCGATTGGCAGATTTTTCGGAACCAGGTGCATCGAAGGTCTTTAAATTGAGCAGCAGCCGATCCGTATAAGGTTTGCTTGCACCACCCAAATTGCGTTTATCGAGATTCTTCTGCACAAAGCGAATCGACTGCTTGACCGCTTGGTTCACTACCGGATCCGTTTTGATCAAGTAGTAGGGAATGCCGATAAGCAAGCCAGCGAACAGTATAACCATTATCAGGATTCCAAGCCAAACATGGACGCGCTGGTTATTGCTGTCTACTTTTCGATATTTAATCGCAGCCATATGATGCAGGGCATTTAAAGGCTGTTCTGCCGAGAACTCACCTACTTCAGAGTTATCTAATGGTTCCTTCACTCGTGAAGCAGGGCCTGGCGGACGAGAAAAATCCAAAGAAAGCTCGGGCGCTGCTCCTGCCGAACTTTCCAAAGGATTAGTGACTCTACGCCCGTGAGATTTCGGCTGCTCTTCTGTCATCGCCTCTTGCCTTGACTGCCAGATTTTTTTCCGACAATCGTTACGTGAAAATGTCCACGCAGGAGCACTCCTGCTAGCTGGACCTGATCCGGAGATTCCTCGATTTCCAGGATCGAGCGGCTATATGTAAGCAAAACAAAACTATGCATTTCCTTGGCCAGAACACTGCCACCTTTTTTACTATGGTGGCCCTTGCCGGTAATAATCTTAAGCTTATGCGTCCCGGCCATTTCAATCAGGCCATCCAAAACATCACGAACCCGTTGTTGGGCTTCGACTAGCCGTAAGCCATGCAGGTCAATCTCCTGGACAGCATTAACTTGACGTGGCTTGGCCGCCCTCTTCTGAGCCTTCTCTGGCTCTTCGGCGTCTCGCTTGTCTGGCTTAAATTCCTGGAGATGGCTCAAAAAAAGCTCCTCTGCGTTCTCCTCGAGTTCGAAGCGAATACGGCTTGGCTCATCCTTTTTATTTCCCGGACTTTTTCCCGGTTTTTTTGCACGAGGCATATTTCTTCCCAAACGATGGCTGACAGCCTGAGAACCTTCCGCTATGATCGGAATCTCTCAATCAGAGCAGATGGATATCTCCAAAAGGGAGTTCTTTCAACTTATGGCCTCCAAGGACGAACTGCAACTTGAACAGCTCAAACAGTGGAATGACATCACCCAAGCGAAGGCATTTCTAGCCGCGGACTTTCTCTTGTGGATTTGGTACTACATCGAATCGGATCAAAATCCTAATCGTTTTCAGCTCGCTAGCGATCCACAGGAGTATGTAGTGAAACTGTGGATCGAAGATCGACTGGTTTTGGAATCAGACGACGCCAAAGCCCATATGCATACTCTCAAAGGTGGCGAGCCGAGTCGAAGCCTGGAAGCAGAATCTGCTCTTCAGACCGGTAAAGGCGTCAAGGAATTAAAGCTCGGTCTCCATATCGACCCTTATGGGGATTTTTTCTGTCTTTTGAATTCCAAGGACCTTGCCCCTCGCACGATCAATATACCCCAACCCGCTATCGCCGGTGAAGGCAGTCATCAGCGTCCTTCTCTTGCCTATCGCCTCAAGATGACAGAAGTTTTGACCGAGACACTGGATGCGCTTTTTCGTCGTTTTATGGAAGCAAGGATTGCGGACGATTGGTGGGATAAAACCGTGCCAGCATTACAAGATTGGATTTCCAATCGCGGTCATGGCGAAACCCACCTTCATTGATGAAGGACTGTGAGCATGTGGGCTTCATTGAAAAACTCCCGGGCACTGAATATCCTTATGATCATTCGGGATGATGTGGTTCGCACTGATATTGTGAAGCACGCCTATGCCATGGCTTATGTCACGTTGTTTTCGTTGATTCCCTCTCTCGCCGCAACCTTTGCCTTGGTTTCATTGTTCACGCCCATGTTTGGTAAGAGTTCTGCCCTGATTACCCAGATTGAAGGTTTCATCCTTAAGCATTTGGCTACAGGCAGCGGTAACGAAGCTGTCGAGTACTTGGAAACTTTCTTAGCCAATACCGATTTCCAAAAAATCGGAATGACTGGCTTTGCTGGAACTCTCGTGGCTTTAATCCTCTTGCTAAAAGAAGTTGAATTGGCCCTCAACCGCATATTTGAAATCAATCGAGCACGGCCCATACTCATCCGTTTTATTTATTTCTGGACTTTCCTGACTCTTGGCACCTTTGTTATGGCAGTATCGATCGGAACACTTTCGTCCAATAAAGTCTTATCAAAGTATGTCGATATCTCCATTACCTTGCAGCTGCTCGGCGATTTCGTTTATTTCGGAAGCTTTATTGCGATCTTTTTTCTATTGTACAAAATTGTTCCCAATCGCTTTATTCCCTTCAAGCATGCAATGATCGGCGCTGTGGTCAGCACGTTTTTTCTAAGTCTCGCGGTAAAATTTTTCTCGCTCTATATTTCCAGTTTTACTAGCTACCAAGCAGTATATGGCGCACTTTCAGCTTTGCCTATCTTTCTGTTTTGGCTCTATGTGGTTTGGTTCATTACACTCTTTGGCGCTCTCATCACTAAGCGCAGCATGGAAGGTTGGCAAAAAGAGGAAGTAGCCAAAGTAGAGCACATCCATGAGCACTTGAGAGAACCCTATTTTCAGAGTCTCATTCCGTTCCTCGTGCTGGTAGCAATTTATCAAGCTTATGAAGGTAATAAGGGGCAGGGCGCAAGCCCGGAACAGATCGCCAAAGAACTGGGAGTCACGCTAAGTCCTGTCCGTCATGCTTTGATAACTTTGGAAAAGGCTGATCTGGCTATTGCTCTGCAGGCCGGGGAACAAGCGGATCGTACCCAAGACACATATTTCCCGCGCCTTCCCGCCCATCGTCTTTCCTATGCTGAGCTTAAAATTCGGCTGTTGGGACGGGAAGATACATGGTTGAAGACCATTGCATGGAAAGACGCCTCCCAGGGAATCTATTCTTCTCTAGTTAAAGCTTATCTAAGCGGTGAAGATCGTTCTCTTGCCGAGGATATCCGGAGCTGAACATCCACCGAATCCAAGGCCACTGACGCCAGCTCAAACTTCGTCTGATGCGTTGGCCCATCGGTTTGTGGATAGGTTTCCTATAGGCGACGACTTCGCGCGGTAAGCAAACTGTGAAGGTCGCCCCCTGCTTGGCCTCTGAAGTAACTTCAATATGCCCACCATGCAAGGATACCAAAGCTTTGGCTAGACTCAAGCCAATGCCTACTCCGCCTGATGAACGGTTTCTTGCGGTATCGGCTCGGTAGAAGAGGTCGAAAATATAGGGCAAGGATTCCTGGGCGATACCTTCACCAAAATCCCTGATTTCAAATCGCCACTCGCTTTGTTTTTCTAAAACTTTGAACTCCACTGTCTGACCTGAACTGGAATGCTTGCAGGCATTGAGTAGAATATTTTTAATGGCCAAGGTCAAATAACCTGAAGCCATCCGCGCTGTTTTATCTCCACAATCGCCCAGGTCAATCGCTAGCTTTACTTGCTTCTCTTCAAAATTCTTCTGCACCGAATGCTTGAGCTCATCGATAAATCGCTCCAAGCCCACATCTTCGAGGTGCACCTGCAGAGCTTCACCTTGAGCCCTCGCCAAAAGCAAAAGATTTTCAACAATGCTCGACATTTGTGCTGCCTCATCAACAATTGTCCGCATCGAGTTTTTGTATTCTTCGGGAGTTCTTTCGCGGCGAAGTGCTAGCTCGGCTTCGCCGCGAAGCACGGCAATCGGTGTGCGCAATTCATGGCTCACATCCCCTGCAAATCGTCGCAAGCGTCCAAATGCATCCTCGATCCGCCCCAGCATTTCATTGAAGGTGAGCACGAGCTGTCGTAACTCATCTTCAGCCGTAGGAAGTTTCAATCGCCGATCAAAATTATCTGTGAAGCCCATCGCACCCACTTCTCGAGTAATACGAGTGACCGGCTTCAAAGACCAGTTGGTAAGCAAATAGCCAAAGACAAGAGATACCGCAAAGCCTAGGGAAAGTGTGATCCAAAGCATCATCTTAGCGTTGCTAATACTATTGAATGAGGCGCTCATCGAAGCAGCCACTTGAATCAATTCCCCAGAAAATTTACCTTGCCGCATGACCGGCAATGTCAGCTGGCGCAATGAGCTACCGGATGCTAGTCGAAACGATTCATAGGTTTCTTGGCCTTTTTCTGCCCGTCCCCACGCCAGGGGAGAAACACTGAGATTGACTCGAATATTGCTGGTTCGCGCCCGAACTTTTCCAGAGGTATCGATCAGTTGTGCATAAGCACGGACATAACGGCGACCACCAAAGAACTCGTCGATCATGGATTCCCAATAAAGGGGATCATTAAAGACCGACAATTTCTGCTGTTGATTCTGTTGAGCGTCCCGAATCGTTTTCGCCGACGTCAACAAAGTCGCGTCCAGTGATTGCAAAACCGAATCTTCGACAACTTTGGACACACCAATCCCGATCGCAATAAATATCAAGGCCATCCATATTGCATGACCAACTGATAAACGAATTCGAATCGGGATTCGTGATAGCAAGCGTCTTCCCTTCAGGCTTCTGCGCCCGGTCGACCGTCAACATCTAGCATATAACCATGTCCACGCATGGTTTTGATGAAGTTGGTTTCCCAAGGTTTGTCGATTTTATTGCGCAAATAGCCAACATAAACATCGACCACATTCGACGTTGGTTCGAAATTCATATCCCAGACATGCTCGGAGAGCTGGGTGCGACTCAGCACTACTCCAGCATTGCGGCCGAAATATTCCATGAGCGCATATTCTTTAGCGGTGAGCTCGATAGGCTTGCCCTCTCGAGACACCATTTTTTTCGATGGATCGATGCGGATGGGTCCGACCTCAATCACCGTTGTAATATCTGTATCCTTGCGTCTAAGAAGGGCTCTCACTCGAGCCAAGAGCTCATCCAAACTGAAGGGTTTGCGGAGGTAGTCATCGCCCCCTTCATCAAGACCTTTGACGATGTCTTGAGTCGTATCTTTGGCAGTCAAAATCATGACTGGAGTTGCAATTCCCCCTGCCCGCAAATTCCTTAGGACAGTCAAACCATCCTTAATTGGCAGCATCAGATCGAGGACGATGACGTCGTAGGGATTCTCATAGGCGAGCCACTCAGCTTCTTGACCATCCTGAGCCAAATCGACCGCATAGGATTCTTCCCGCAGAGCGCGGACAAGCAAGCTGGACAAGGCTTTGTCATCTTCTACAACAAGGATTCGCATAATTCCTCCCTTTTGACACTGTTCCCATACTTAATGTGGGGCCTAAAGAGCAAGATAAATCGCCTTGTATGAAAGACGCATGAGAGGTTTGAGCCGATTATGAGAAGCCAGAAAATCGGCAAAAAGGACAAGATGCTATGTATCGTTCTTTATCCCTGTATTGTCCTATCCTTAT
>JBGSRE010000268.1:0-3290 GCA_041737755.1 Oligoflexus sp. | reverse complement strand
GATATGAGTGCCTTCAGCCGGTGATGGTGAAATTTATGCGGTCGCTGAGGGGGCTATCATTGTCGGCCAAGCCACAGGTAAAAATGCCAAAACTTTGACAGTTGCAAGGATTCCAGATGGCGGGACGATCGAGAAAGAATTTTCACCGACGATAATGAAAAATAACGCGATTGATCTCAACTTGCGCCAAGCAGATTTTACGACCAGTGATCGGGTCAGTCATATCATTAACCAGCACTTCAGGATGTTTGTCGCGACCTCGGTGGACTCCTCTCATGTTAGGGTTCAGGTACCTCCGGAATTTCAATCAAAACTCACGAAATTCATTGCGGAGATCGAAAGCTTAACTCTGGAAACCGATCAAAAAGCTGTGGTGATTGTCAATGAGCGTACCGGCACGATTGTGATGGGGGGGGATGTTAAGATCAGTGACGTTGTGGTATCTCATAATGGTCTCAGCATTGAAGTTGGTTCCGGCAAAACGGCCAAGAAAGAAAGCGTTGTTCCCGTGCAAGGTGCAACGATTGGTGACCTAGTCAAAAGTTTGAATCAAATGGGTGTGAAGCCGGAGGACATGGTCAGCATTCTGCAATCGATCCATGCTTCAGGCGCTCTCAAGGCTGAACTCAAATTGCTCTGAGGTGATCATGGCAGGGATTGATAAACTGGCAAGTTACTCGATGGAATCCGCTGATCTCGATCGTTTTTCAAAGGTGAACCAGAAGACGCCAGAAAACGCTGCTGCAATCAAAAAATTATCGGACGAGTTTGAAGGTATATTTCTTGAAATCGTGTTAAAATCGATGCGAGAGACCGTCGATAAAAACGAGCTGACCAATGGTGGGAACGGCGAAGAGATCTTTCAATCGATGCTAGACTCGGAATATGCCAAGAATCTCGCGAGTCAACGGACATCTGGATTGGCTGAAACCATCGAAAAACATTTGATGGGACTGATGAGCGAAAGCAAAGTGACAGATGCTATTCAGAAAGCTGCAGGTAAGGTCCAGTACAGCAAAGCCCAAGAGGAGTCAGGTGTCCCATCGGCACGACTCCAAAAATAGTGAGGGAGGATGATCCATGGACAGCAATAAAGTCGGCCCAGGCGTCGCTTCGGGATTGACCAACAATGCTCCTGTCCAGAAGTCCAAGTCCATGCAAAAGGATTTGGATAAATTGGTGGAAAGGGGAAGTGGGGATGATAAGGCAGATTTCAATGTCAATCTCTCTGCTAAGGCCAAAGAAATGGCCGAAGCCCACAAAAAGGCAATGGAGATTGCCAGAAACACTCCGGATGTTCGGGAAGAGCGAATTGCCGAAATGAAACGCCGAATTGATTCTGGTGAATACAAAGCTGATGCAGGTAACATTGCCGACGGCATGCTGCGTGAAGCCATTCGTGATGAACTTGCCAAAAAGCCTCCTGAATTCTAAGTGAGGCGTCCAGGACTTCCGGTCCTCGGTCCTGGCTGATTGAAACGTAGTAAAGTAAAAGAGCCCGGCTGGAGCGCTAGGCCCAAGATCAGCAATCCGGACGGTCATGGAGGATGTCCAGGACGCGGATGATTTGAGGGTGATATGGCCCCAGACATTCTTGCGAGAAGAATTGACGAATTGACTCGTTTTTGCCAGCAACTTCAGCAGGCTCTGACGGGCTTTGAAGCCGTTATAGATCGAGAGAATGAGGCTATTCGGCGATCCGATATCAACGAACTGGAAATCATCACTCAAGAAAAGATCGCTTTTGGAATGGCGGTGGAAGATAAAAGCCAAAAAATCCGTCATGCCATCGACGAAGTAGCTTCAGCCATGGAAGTGGAGTCGGATCCTGATCAGCCTCTCCAGCTCGACGGTCTTATGCTTAAACTGCAACAAAAATTTAAGGGCTCCCTTGATAAAGCTCTTGATCGGCTGGATCATCAAATAAAAAGTCTCGCGGCTGAGCGTTTCAAGATCTTTCCAAAGCTTGAATCCAATGCTTACATGGTGCGCAAACTCCTGCAGTACCATCGAGAAACTTATGTCTTCTGGCAAGCTGTTGCCAGTGACTCAGAATCCGTTTATGGCAAAACAGGTCGAGCGGTAACACCAGCGAAAAAGTCCATTCTCACTGTGAGGACATAACTCCATGGGAGGACTATTCCATACTTTAAATGTTGGCGCTGAATCGCTTTATGCGAGTCGACAAGGTGTGGATACGACAGGTCATAACATCGCGAATGCGCAAACGGAAGGATTCTCAAGGCAAAGAGTGAATCTGGAACAGCGCTATCCTTCAGAGACCCGCGGAATATTGATCGGCAACGGAGTATTTGTTAAAAACATCACCCGAGCTCACGATACCTTTCTAGAGAAGCAAATCAACGATACCAATCAGAATCTTGGTCAAAGTTCAGCTCGATTCGAAGCGATGAAGCCATTGGAAGGCATCTATAGCCCAGAATTGAATAATACGCTGTCCAACGAGCTGGATCGCTTCTTTAATTCCCTCCAGGATCTGAGCAATTTTCCCGAAGAGTTGACTGTTCGAACAGCTCTTCGAGAGAATGCACAAAATTTGACCAATGCCTTCCAGCAGGTTGACCAAGCATTAAACTTTCAGAGGGAAGATATTAATTTCCGGGTCGGTGGTGAGGTGGCAGAGGTTTCAACCTTGCTCCAGGAAATTGCCAAACTCAATATAGCTATTAAAACTTCAGAAACAACCGCCAATCCTGATGTGAATGATCTCCTAGATCAGCAAGATCGTATGCTTCGTGATCTGACCAAACGCATCGACGTCAACTACTATCGTGGTGAGCACGGCATGGTGGTAGTGCGAGGCCCACAGGAAACCCTATTAGTAGATCGCGGTTATCCTGCCCGTTTCGATGTCGTCAAACGTGGCGATGGCAGTAACATGTACGATGTCATTGTTGAGGACGGAGCGTCCCATCAACCGACCGTCGTAACCGAAGCGAATAAAAGGGGACGACTGGCGGGCTTGATTCAGGTGAGAGATCACGTAATCCCAGATCTTTTGGAACATAACAATGCAATGGCCCGAGCTCTTGCAGATAACTTGAATGGTATTCATCAGCAGGGATTTGGTCTTAAAGATTTTAAGGAAACAACTGGGCGTAATTTCTTTGACTTGGGAAACGATCGCAGCCGTGCTGCCGCAAATATCCGTTTGGATGGTATGATCGTAGAGAGCACAGATGCGATATCAGTTGCCTCTTCGCCAAATGCGCCCGGCGACAACGTTATGGTCAACCAAATGCTTCGTCTTAAGGACAAGAAGCTGATGG
>JBGSRE010000184.1:0-2641 GCA_041737755.1 Oligoflexus sp. | reverse complement strand
CGCAATCCCCCTTCTCGATCCAGAAATTTCAATTTCAAGAGTCGATCAATCAACACACCTTGATGATGACTCATGATGAAGCAGAAGTAGCGCTTATTCTTTCGCTTTCAGAATGGCAGCCCCTCTTTAAGGATCATCAGCTTATTCCTCGGCACCGCTATGCCTTTTATAAAACAAGCATTCGAAATGATTTGAAGGTTCCGATCAAGACTGTCCTGCTGGTTAAAACCAGCCTTTACAACGAAATTCACTTTTTTGTACTGCACCAAGGCCTGCTCGTCGAACAGAGCCACAGGGCCAGTCAGTCCGCTCCACTTGCCCGTTTGACTGGCGATATTCAGCCTTTTTTGCCTCTAACACTGGAGCCTGGCGCGAGCAGACAGATCCTCATCAGGCTAGAGACGGATGCCATTCGGGACGTTTCGCTTGAGCTCCGCGATGCTGAAACTCATGCTGTTATCAGCCTTTTCACGATTCTTCGGCAAACTTTTTTGCTGACCCTTTTCTTCACCCTCGGGCTTGTCACTCTGCTCCATGGCCTCGTCCAAAAGCGCAGCATTCCTCTTGCTTTGGCAGCATTCATCAGCCTTGCCTTCTTGTATCTCACGCGACTGCTGAACTGGCCCCTCTTCGAAATGTTCTGGCCGCCCCTGGGTTCCATCCTGCCGCCGACCAATCATATTCTGTGTGGAGTATTCGTTAGTTTGATTTTTCTGCTTCGTCGATTGAGCTACGGCATTGAACCAAAAGCCATCTTACTCAAGTTTTACTGGGTCTTTCTTGGCTTTTTTGCCGTTTATTTAGCCCTCGTGGCCATCACCCATCAGGCCCAATCCTTGGTCATGATGCTGCCGCCCCAGCTGCTGCTGGTCTTTTTTCTGGCAGTGATGAACCGACTTGCCCAGACGCAGAAGCATCCCCGCCTTAGACTGATCCACATCCTTTTATGGCAGCAACTCTCTCTCGTAACGATGGCCATTCTGATTGTCATGGAGCAGATTCCCCTATGGATTTTGCCCGAGTTTTCTCTTTGGATTTATTTACTCAGTTCCACCCTTCTCCTGCTTCTGGTCATTCCATCCTATCGATCCACCCTGCAGGGCTTACCCGTGGTCCAGACCATTGCAACTCACTCACCAGCAATGCTGCCACTTGAATCCAAGTCCAAGCTCTTGCATGAGCAGTGGCTGCATGCGGAAAAAATGGCTGCACTTGGTACCTTTACCAATGGCCTAGCCAATGAATTGAATAACCCTCTGGCAATAATTGCCGGCCATCGCTTTCGTCTCTCGACTATGATCGACAACCGTTCCTTCAATATTCATGAGTTTGAAAAATCGCTTGGCAAGATTGATCTGGCAGTCAATCGCATGATCGCTATTATCGATGCGCTTAAAGTCTATTCCCAGGATCCTGAAGGACAGGAACTCTTTAAAACCTTCAGTCTGCGCGAAACGATTAAATATACGATCGATCTCTGTCGCGATAAAGTCATCAGTCGCGGTATCAAGCTCGTCACACCCGAACTGGGTGATGCCAGCATGGAAGGCCATCAGGGTCAAATTATTCAGGTCCTGCTGATCCTGATCGACAATGCGATCGATGCTTTGGAAGGGGCTGCGGAGAAATCTATTCGCATTGAACTCCAGCCCCTGGCCGATTCCATTCGCTTTGCGGTGATCGATAGTGGAGCAGGAGTACCGCTAGGACTCCGCGGAAAAATATGGGACCCTTTCTTTACCAGTAAAGATCCCTTTCTTCACAAGGGTCTGGGTCTGAGCATCGCCAATGGAATTGTCAGCAATCATCGGGGACATATCCAGCTCGATGAAGGCACCCCCGAGACCCGCTTTGTGGTCGAGCTGCCGAAACTGCGTAAGCCTCCGGCTTGAGAGGAGGCCGGCGCTGAAAGCGCCGGCCTCCGAAGCGATTGACCTTTCGTCTAAAATCAAGCACAAAGACCTCAGGTGTTTTTCCCTGGAGCATGCCGATGGATATTCTGTTCCTGCCCAATCACAAGCCTCTGCTCGTTTTGCATGGTGGCGCAGGTCCCATGGATCCGTCCTCTCAAGGTTTAGCCAAAGCCACGCAAGCTTTGGAATCTGCCGCTCGGGAGAGTTTAAAATCCGGCGCCCGCGACCTGCAGCTGGTGGTCCGTGGCTTGGAACTCCTGGAAGATGATCCACTCTTCAATGCCGGCTATGGAGCCGCACTGCAAGCCGATGGCAAACCCCGACTGACAGCCGCCGTCATGGATGGACTGCCGCAAACTTTTTCAGGTGTCCTATCCATTACCGATGTCAGACATCCCTCGCGATTAGCTTGGCTTCTGCAAGGCTGTTCCACTCGCGTTCTCACCGCTCCAGGACATGATCTTCTGGCTAGGCAAACCATGCAGCCGGTGGAAAATCTGATTACGAAAAAGCGCTTTGACGCCTGGCAGCAGAAGATTCATGATGCTTTTTTTGCCAGCGACACGGTCGGAGCCGTAGTCTGGGATGGCCAGCGGCTTTTTTGTGGCACCAGCACCGGCGGACGGGGCTTTGAAGAGCCAGGACGGGTCAGTGACTCGGCTACGGTAGCAGGCACATATGCCAGTCCCTTTGCAGCTATTTCCGCCACCGGCATCGGTGAGGAAATC
>JBGSRE010000183.1:0-11439 GCA_041737755.1 Oligoflexus sp. | reverse complement strand
GATCCATGCCGGTGTCAGCATCATAATCCTCTCGGATCGCGAACTTGATGCCAGCAACGCGGCTATTCCTGCTTTGCTGGCTGTGGCAGCCGTGCATCATGATCTTATTCGTCGCGGCATTCGCATGAATGCCAGCCTTGTGGTGGAAAGCGGCGAGCCTCGTGAAGTGCATCATTTTGCTTTGCTTATCGGCTATGGAGCGGCGGCAGTAAATCCCTATCTGGCCTTGGCAGTGATTGCCCAAAGTGCTGAGCAAAATGGGTTCGATAGCAAGAAAACGGCCCTGACCCTGCAAGGCAACTTCACCAAAGCATCGGGTGATGGGCTGCTCAAAATTATGTCGAAAATGGGCATTTCGACTCTACAATCCTATCGTGGAGCGCAGATTTTCGAAGCTTTGGGTTTGAGCCAGAGCCTAGTGGATGCTTACTTTACCTGGACTCCGACTCGCATTGAAGGCGCAGAGATCGCCGATTTCGATGCCGACCTTCGCTATCGACATAAGCTGGCCTTTGGTAGTCGAGTCCAATTCACGGCACTGCCTCAGGGTGGCCAATACCACTGGCGCCGTGAAGGGGAAGCGCATCTGCATAGCCCCAACATGATCGCCAGTCTGCAGCTTGCGACGCGAGTCAACAGTCGGGAAGAGTTTAAAAAATTCTGTGCAACACTCGATCAGCAATCCAGCCAGTACTTAAATATACGCGGCATGCTGCGTTTCAAATCGGGTCAAAGCTCGGTGCCTTTGGCAGAAGTGGAATCAGCCACGAGCATCGTGAAACGCTTTGCAACCGGAGCCATGAGCTTTGGATCGATTTCCAAGGAAACTCATGAAACCGTCGCTGTGGCGATGAATCGCATGGGTGCGCGCAGTAATTCTGGTGAAGGCGGCGAGGATGCGGATCGCTTTATTCCTTCGGCCAATGGCGATTCACGCCGCAGTTCGATCAAGCAGGTGGCCAGTGCCCGCTTTGGGGTGACCAGTCACTACCTGATCAATGCCGATGAATTGCAAATCAAGATCGCTCAGGGTGCCAAACCCGGTGAGGGCGGTCAATTGCCGGGTCATAAGGTGGACGAAGAGATTGCTCGGGTTCGGCACAGCACCCCAGGCATTACGCTCATTTCCCCCCCACCTCATCATGATATCTATTCAATCGAAGACTTGGCCCAGCTGATCTTTGATTTGAAAAATGCCAACCGCGAAGCGCGGATTAGCGTGAAACTGGTCTCCGAAGTGGGTGTGGGCACAGTGGCAGCAGGTGTAGCCAAAGCCAAGGCGGATGTGATTTTAGTCGCTGGCTATGAAGGTGGTACCGGCGCCAGCCCGATATCTTCGGTCAAGCATGCGGGTCTGCCCTGGGAATTGGGCCTGGCCGAAACCCATCGCACTCTGGTGGAAAATCAGCTGCGCGGCCGTGTGGTTCTGCAAGCCGATGGTCAGATGCGAACCCCGCGGGATATTGCGATCGCCGCGATGCTTGGAGCGGAAGAATGGGGTATCGGCACGGGTGCCTTGATCGTGCTGGGCTGTATCATGATGCGCAAGTGTCATCTGAACACCTGTCCGGTTGGAATCGCCACCCAGGATCCTGAGCTACGCAGAAAATTCCAGGGGCAGCCGGAACATCTGATCAACTACTTCTTCCTCCTCGCTGAAGGTCTGCGAGAAATCATGGCCGAACTTGGTTTCCGCAAGGTTTCCGATATGGTTGGTCGGGTCGACCTCTTGGAAAAAGTTGCTGATCTTGGAGATGAGCGTTTGAATCGGATCGATCTGCGGGCGATTTTGGATCAGCCTCACGCTCGTCCGGGAACTCCGCTTTCGCAGAGTAGCAAGCAGAAGCATGATATGGAAGCCACTCTGGATTATCGTCTGCTGCTCACTGCGTGTGAGCCGGCTTTGACCAAAAGAAACGCAGTGCACTTGGAATTGCCGATTCGCAATACTGATCGTGCTGTGGGAACCATGCTCTCCTCTGAAATATCCAGACGTCATGGTGGTCAGGGACTGCGTGACAATAGCATTCAACTCCACTTCCAAGGCTCCGCAGGTCAAAGCTTTATGGCTTTTGCAGCCAAGGGTATTACAGCGATTCTGAAAGGCGAGGTCAACGACTACTGCGGCAAGGGTTTATCCGGAGCCAAGGTGGTTTTGGTTCCACCGGAAGAAAGCGCGATCATGGCCGAAAGCAATGTGATCTGTGGCAACGTAACTCTTTATGGTGCCACCTCAGGCTTTCTCTTCGTTCGCGGTCTCGCCGGAGAACGTTTTGCTGTTCGTAACAGCGGTGCGCATGCCGTGGTGGAAGGCGTGGGTGATCATGGCTGTGAGTACATGACGGCCGGTTCTGTGATTGTACTCGGCAAAGTGGGTCGAAACTTTGCGGCTGGAATGAGCGGTGGTTATGCCTTTGTGTATGATATCGAAGGAACTTTGCAAAAGCGGATTAACACTGAAATGGTCGAAGTCAATTCTTTGGACGATGAGGAGGATGAATCCTTCGTTCAAAGGCAGTTGCAAGAGCATCTGCGTTTAACTCATAGTTCAGTAGCAGCACATATCTTGGCCAATTGGAATCTTGAAAAATCGCGATTCCTGTGTGTTTTTCCCAGCGCCTATCGGGATATGATTCGTCGTCAGCAGCGGGATCGAGTCCAATCCTCTTCTATTCGAGTCGTCGGTGGCGAAAACCTTGGGACAATCCTGGAAGAAGGAGGCTACCATGGGTGAGATCAAAGGGTTTATGACGTATGATCGCACGGTTCCATCGAAAGAACCCGCTCAGCATCGCGTTCAGCATTATCGAGAATTCGCTGCGGTGATCGATGACGAGGAATTGCGCAAGCAAGGCGCTCGTTGCATGGATTGCGGTGTTCCTTTCTGTCATAATGGTTGTCCACTGGGTAATCTGATTCCAGAATGGAATCATTTGGTGTCGGAGCAAGATGAAGAAAATGCTCTGCGTTCCCTGCTGGAAACCAATAATTTTCCTGAATTCACTGGGCGCATCTGTCCGGCGCCTTGCGAAACGGCTTGTGTTCTAGGCATACACGAGGATCCTGTTTCGATTGAAGCGATCGAGATGGCGTTAGCTGATAAGGGCTTTGCCAAAGGCTGGATTCGTCCGGAAGTTCCGGCCATGCGCACGGGTAAAAAAGTGGCTGTGATCGGCAGTGGGCCGGCGGGTCTTGCCGCCGCGCAGCAGCTGAATCGCCAGGGTCATTTGGTAACTGTCTATGAGCGGGCCGATCATCCTGGTGGACTTTTGATGTATGGAATTCCCGATTTCAAATTGGAAAAGAGTCGTGTGCAAAGACGTGTGCGGCATCTAGAAGAAGAAGGGATCACTTTTCGCTGCAATGTAAACGTCGGCGTTGATCTCAGCATGCAAGACTTGCAGAAAGACTACGATGCGATTCTTTTGAGCTGTGGTGCGACGAAGAAAAGAGACGTAAGTATCCCCGGTCGGGAGCACGACGGGATTCATTTTGCCGAGAAATTTCTCACTCAATCGACCCGCCGAGTGTTAGCTTATCCCGTCTACGATACCGAACAGGTTCTTGCCACGGGTAAGGACGTGATTGTCATCGGTGGTGGTGACACCGGCTCGGATTGTGTCGGCACTTCCAATCGGCAGGGCGCACGCTCGGTGACGCAGTTTGAAATTATGCCCAAACCACCCGTCTTGAGCAAATATCCGCGAGCAGAGGAGCGTCCACAGGAATCACCTTGGCCGCAATGGACGCATATGCTGCGTACTTCCAGCTCGCATGAAGAAGGTTGCTCCCGCCATTGGTCGCTGGAATCGGTGCGCTTTGAAGCCGATGACAAGGGCAAGCTCCAGGCCTTGATTACCCGGGAATTGGCTTGGTTTACCGATGATAAGGGGCAGAGACGATTTGAACCTGTTGCTGGCTCAGAAAAGCGCTGGCCCTGTCAGCTCGTTTTGATCGCGGTTGGCTTTGTCGGAGCCGATACAGCCGGCCCCGTGGAGCAGCTTGGGCTGGCCATGAGCGAGCGTGGCAATATCAAGGCTGACGAACAGAATTATGCCACCAACGTCCCAGGAGTCTTTGCTGCCGGTGATGTCCGTCGCGGGCAGTCGCTGGTTGTGTGGGCCATTGCCGAAGGTCGTAAGGCCGCCGAAGCCATCGGCCGTTATTTGGCAAACTAATCAGCTTAACTTGCTGCCGTGCTTCTCGCATGGCCGCCTTTCCTTGGTAGAGCAGCCCATCCTCATTTCAGCAAGATTTAGGTTGGGCTTGCTCTCATTTCTTACTATTCGATAAAAATCTCCTCCTAGCTTTGAGTCCTGGATGTTCCCTGCCGATGACTCTAGCGGTGGCTCAACCCGTCATTGATGACAAGGCTTGCCCATGATGACTGAAGAAAACAAGCGATCGTCTGAACAACGCATTCCCTTTTGGCTGGTGCCACGCGTGGTGCGCGAGACCCGATCTCCTCAAATTGTGCGAGCCTGGATCCAGCATGAGAATGAATTTTGCCAACGTCATTTGGCTACCAGCTTTCTGGTCATTGGCTTGTTCATCCTCGCCTTCATTCCATTGGATATGCATCGGGGTGAAGTCAATCCAAGCCTCAGCTATGCTTTGCTTCTGCGCGGTATTCCCGCTGTGCTGCTGATTTTGGGTGCCTTGGCCATTCGCTACGGCAAGAAAATTATGGGCGAGCAAGGTTTCCACTTCGCTAAAGCTTATGGCATTGCATTGGTGGGAATCATGTCGGCATTGCAGTATTGTTACACATCTGACTTCCCGGATCGCGCGAGTTTCTATCCGCCTTTGATCGCTGCCTTTGCCGTTTTTATTTTACGCATGGATTGGTTTGAAACGCTTATGATTTTTGGGATGCAGATCTGGATTTGGCTTTTGTTTTCCGAATGGATTCCCAGTTTGATTTATCCCGAGCTGAACTATCAGCTGTTTGGCTGCCTGCTTGCCCTACTTTTTCAAAGACGGGTTGCCTATGAAGCAGCCCGTTTTGTGAGTGACGAAAAAAGGCAGATGGTAGAACGCGAAAATGAACTCCTTCAAGTGAAACGCACGTCGATGCTCCTGCACCGTTTCTTGCCAGAGGATGTGGCTCAGGATATCGTGCAAGGGCGATTGGATCTGTCGGCTCGTCCTCACAAAGTTTTGGTAACAATGCTCTTCTGCGATATTGTGAACTTTACGAAGCTGACCGAGCGTGTGCCAATTGATCGACTGGGAGAATTCCTGAATCGCTATTTCGGATCGATGACGAATGTCGTTTTCTCGCACGGTGGCATGATTGATAAATTTATTGGCGATGGGGTGTTGGGGGTTTTTGGCTTTCCGCGCTCTTGGACGCCGGCGGAACAAGCTCAGAAAGCGGCGCAATGTGCCCGGGAAATGCTAGCTTTGATGCCCAACGTACAGCAGGATATGCGAGCCAATTTTGGTGAAATCAACGTCCAGATTCGGATTGGCATCCATCAGGGGGAAGTGATCATGGGCGGCTTTGGGGGAGACGCCCGAACCGATTTTATGGCACTGGGTGTGACCTCTCTTATGGCTCAAAGATTGAAAGCTACGGCCCCGGAAGGCGGTATCCTGGTTTCGGAATCAGTCGCAGAGTCGCTTTCCTATGCAGGCTGTGAGGATTTTGGTGAACGCATACTCCGTGGTATCGGTCCGCGACGCGTTTTCAATCTCCTTGCTGATCCCGATGATTCAGTTCCTGCTATCAACAGTGTCCAGATTCGCGATAAGATGGCTGCCTGACACCAAAGTTGGAGCAGGAGTCCTGATGAACTGGAAAGCGATGAGCCTTCTTGGTCTTTGCCTGAGTCAAAATCCGCTTTGGGCCGCCGATGATGCGGCCATTCCTTTGGAAAATCAGCAGGAAAATCTTCGCCCCACTATTCAAGCATTCGATGCGAGAGCCCAGCGCTTAGTCAAAGCCCTGCATGAGGGCAGCTTTGATGATGTGAAGGATCTGTTCTTTCCGGAACCTGCCTTTCTGCAATTAAAAGCTATCGCCCGTCCCGGTGATTACCATCGCCAGCTGCTGACATGGTTTCAGAATGATTTTAAAAGGGAACAAGATCGCCTAAAAAATAGGGGATCTATTCGATTCAAGGCGCTGAAAGGCGGCAGCTGCAAATGGAAAGCAGTGAACACGGAAGCTAATAAAATTGCCTATTGGTCATGCTATAGAAAAAAAATTGAAGTAGAGCTTGGCGATAAGGTCGAAGTCATCGAGGTAAAAGCTCTGATCAACTGGGGCCCGGACTGGTATATAACGCACCTGGGTCCCATACCAAAGGGATGAGTTAAATTTTAAGCATCAAAGACAGCCCCGTCGTGTAACCATAGACATAGGATTGCTGGTTGCGATCGATGAATGACAAAGATCCATACTGGGCTGAGGTGAACAGACCAAAGGAAAATCCAGGTAGTAGATTGATCTGATAGTTGCCGGTGATGGACATGCGTCCTCCGGAAGCAACCGAGTCATTGACAATCGCATAGTTCTGCACTGCGTCAGATCGTATGGTTTTAGTAATATAGCGCGAGCGTAATTTGCCGCCAAGTATGTGATCATAACTTAACGTGACCATGGCCTGGCCCCAGCGATTGAAATTACGCAAGGCTCCTGCTTCCAGGATGAGGGAGTTCATATGAAAACTGCCCTCGGTGCCCCCAGATTTACTGAGTTGATTGCCAGAGACACCGATATCCAAGTCCTCCAAGCCGATGCCGAGGATGAAGGATCGACCCCCGGAAAGGCAATAGAGTCGAGGCGACGGTTCGCAATTGCTTCACGCTGCCGTTGCTGTAAGTGCCGCTTACGGGTTGGCCGTCTTCATAGGCAGTCGGGCTCGCTACTTTGTTCAGACTGCGATCGCCATTGACTTCCAGGGTCAACGAACCCGTCCCGTAGTTGATGGATAGCTGAAAGACTTGGGATTGTGTGTCGTTGGCATTTTCGCCCGAGTTGGTATTGGAGTTCCATTCTGCAGACGTTCCCGCGCTCGCCACAGGGTTGCCGGATTGAGCAAGCAAAGCAGGCCCTTGAAGAAGCACGATTGTAGCGAACAGGCAACGCAAAGTCGACTCCTTGAGTCATTGAGGTCATGCGGTGGGATCGGAGTAAATCTGGGAAACTTGAGACTCTTGAAAATCAAGTGCAGGGAAAATCCTTCATCCGCACAAAATGCAAGAAAAGAGCGACAGAATTTTCATTTTTGTTAAAGTCTGTGGTCCTTAACTTGCTGAGTTGACCTTCCGAAGAAGACACAGTATTCCCAGGGTATGGGACCTGCAGGAGGATTATAGGTATGGGGAACCTGAAGAAAAAGATTCACCTCAAAGTCCCCATCCGGAAACAGCCGGATGATGTGACTTGTGGCCCGACCTGCCTGCATTCGATCTATGGCTTTCATAGCGATTCGGCGGCTCTAGAACAGGTCATCAAGGAAGTTCCCATGCTGGAGACAGGTGGAACCTATGCGTCCCGGCTTGGAGTCCATGCCTTGAAGCGGGGCTATCAGGCAGAAATCTGGTCCTTTAATGTGAACATCTTCGATCCAACCTGGTTTGGGTTGCCTCCTGAACAGTTGTTTGAGAAACTGAAACTACAGCGTCATGCCAAGAAGCAAAGAAAGCTTCGAACGGCCAGTGATGGGTATATGGAGTTTCTTCAACACGGTGGTATTCTGCGCTTCGAAGACCTCACACCGGAACTGCTGGAATACTGTCTGCGTGGACCACGGCCTGTGATTGCGGGCCTGAGTGCAACATTTCTCTATAAAAGTGCTCGTGAAGATCCGAAAACCTGTGAGTACAACGATATTAAAGGTCGGCCTACCGGACATTTTGTGGTGTTAACAGGAATTGATACGGAAGCCAAGACCGTAAATATTTCCGATCCTTATTTTCCCAATGCTTTGTCAGATCAGAATACTTACACGATTTCCATTGCTCGAGTGATCTGCGCGATTCTGCTCGGCGTGATGACCTATGATGCCAATCTACTTTTGATAAAGAAGAAAGACTCACCCAATGAAGAACCTCATCGTAGTTGAATCGGTTGATGAATGGCCCAGACGACTCGGCGACTTTGAGGTTATTAGCGATATCGACTACTTCGTGGATGAAGGTTTTCAAAACGTTAAGAACTATCGGGTCTTCAACCTTTGTCGATCGTATCGCTACCAAAGTTCGGGCTATTATGTTTCACTCCTCGCATCGGCACGTGGTCATAAGCCGATTCCATCCCTGAGTACAATTCAGGAGATGAAGACGAAAGCCTTTGTCAAGATTACTTCAGAAAATCT
The DNA here is from genome assembly GCA_041737755.1 of Oligoflexus sp. Lineage (GTDB taxonomy): Bacteria > Bdellovibrionota_B > Oligoflexia > Oligoflexales > Oligoflexaceae > Oligoflexus. Next base: position 3,112 of record JBGSRE010000183.1, on the reverse strand, counting down.
AGACGAATTGGTGCAAAAATCTCTGTGCGATATCAAATCTGATAATTTCGAACTGAGCATCTATTTTGGCAAAAATATGGCCAGAAAATACGACAAGCTGAGCAATGAGCTGTATAAGTATTTTTCAGCTCCATTGATCCGGGCCAAGTTCGTTAAGAAAACGAAGTGGCTTTTGAGCTCTATTGGTCCGATTAGTTTAAAAGACGTTCCTGATTCGCATCAAACGGACCTGATTGGTTTTGCGGAAACTTATTTCAAAACAGGTGCCCAAAAAAAGCAGGTAAAATCTGCTCGGTATAGTCTCGCCATCCTGCGCAATCCCAAAGAGCAGTTCCCGCCATCCGATGAAAAAGCCATTCAGAAATTTATGAAGGCCGCGCGAGATTTGAATATGGAAGTGGACATTATCGGACCGGATGATATGCGGCGTCTTGCTGAATATGATGCGCTCTTTATCCGGGAAACGACCAACGTTAACCATCATACCTACCGCTTTGCCCAGAAGGCCAAGGCACTGGGACTGGTTGTGATTGACGACCCCGAATCGATTCTCCGCTGCACCAATAAAGTATTTCTGGCGGAATTGCTCAAGCGGCACAATATTCCCACGCCCAAAACCTTTATGATACATAAAAAGAATCTCGAGCAGATTATCGATAAACTGCCGGTTCCTTGCGTTCTGAAACGTCCGGACAGCAGCTTTTCTCAGGGGGTTCTGAAGGCTGAATCGCAGGAAGAGATTCGTGAAAAGGTCCTGACCATGCTTGAGGACTCGGATCTTATCATTGCTCAGGAGTTTATGCCGACTCCCTTTGATTGGCGCATTGGCATCGTCGATAATAAACCGCTCTATGCTTGCAAGTATTATATGGCACGCAATCATTGGCAAATTTATCACACCGATAAAGCTGGTGAGATGGATTACGGGCATTCTGAGACCTTTCCCATGGAAGAAATCTCTCCCAAGCTCCGGATGCTGGCACTGAAGACGGCTTCGGTTGTGGGTGATGGGCTCTATGGGTTGGATATCAAGGAAAAAGACGGCAAGTTCTATATCATTGAGGTCAATGACAATCCCAGCATTGATGGCGGAATTGAAGACCGAATCATTAAAAATGGCCTCTATGACGAGATTATGCGGACCTTTATCAAGCGATTGGACCGTAAAACGAAAGGATACACGGAGTGAGTCAGACTCTGCGATTGTTTGAAGCTTTTGGCATTGAAATGGAATACATGATCGTCGACCGAGAAAGTCTGCAGGTCAGACCCATCTGTGACGAAGTGATCCAGGTCCTTTCGGGTGAAATCACGAATGAAATTTCCATGGGTCGAATCAATGTTTCCAATGAACTCGTTTTGCATGTGATTGAGTTCAAAGGCAATGGTCCCCAGCGCGATCTTTTACGTTTGCAAAGTTCCTTTCAAAGTGAAATTGAAAAGATGAATGAGGTGCTTAAGCGTTGGGATGCCTGCCTTCTACCAACCGCCATGCATCCTTTGATGGACCCACTGAAGGACACCAAACTCTGGCCTCACGGCCAGAATACGATCTATGAGACCTATGATCGTATCTTCAATTGCAAAGGTCACGGCTGGTCAAATCTGCAAAGTGTGCATATCAATTTGCCCTTTGCCAACGACGATGAATTTGCCAGACTTCATGCGGCTATTCGGATCGCTTTGCCACTGCTGCCGGGCTTAGCTGCCAGCTCTCCCGTTGTCGAAGGAAAAGTCACCGGCATTCAAGACAATCGTTTGCACTACTATGCTCAAAATCAAAAAAAAATCCCTTCAATCATCGGCGATATAATCCCTGAAGCCGTGTTTTCGAAGAGGGACTATCAGGAGCAGATTCTTGACAAAATTCAAGCCGACATCCAACCGCTCGATCCTGAAGGGGAGCTGGCAGGGGAATGGTTGAATTCCCGTGGAGCTATCGCACGCTTTGAAAGAAACGCCATCGAAATTCGCGTGCTGGATATCCAGGAGTGTGTGCCGGCGGACTTCGCGGTCATCAGTCTAGTCATTTCACTGGTGAAGAGTCTGGCGGAAGAAAAGTGGATCAGTCTGAGTCAGCAGCGTGAAGCCAAGGAAAAAGATCTCAAAAAAGTCTTTCTCGGTGCCCTGGAGCAGGGAGGATCCTATGAACTTCAGGACCCTTACCTCTTGCAGTGCTTTCAGCAAGAAGCGCCGATATCTTTGCAGAAACTTTGGCAGACTATCAGTCAAACACTGGTGAGCGAGCAGTATCTCGTCAGAGATTTCACGGCAGCGATCGACATTCTTTTGCAAAAAGGCACATTGAGCCATCGGCTAACAGAGACCCTTGGTCAAAAGCCGGCGATTGAGACTGTGCGAAAAGTCTGGCGAAATTTGGCCGATTGCCTGCAAACAGGTCATTTATATGGCTAATGGGACAAGCAGCAAGCGGCAAAAAAAGTGGACTCTGCTGATCAGTTGTGAGCATGCCGGTAACAAGGTGCCTGCGCCTTACCTTAAGCAAATGAACCGCAGTCAGCAGAGGGATTTACCAACCCATAAAGGTTGGGATCCAGGAGCCTTGATTATGGCCAGACATCTGGCCAAAGCCCTGGATGCACCGCTGTTCTTTACGCAGATATCCCGTCTTTTGGTGGATAGCAATCGATCAGCTCATCATGCTCAGTGTTTGGGTCCCGCCTTTCGGTCTCATTCTAAAGAGGAAAGGCAGTTTATCCTGGCTCAATACTATTGGCCTCATCGCCAGCTGCTTGAAAATGAGATCAAGAAGAGTATTCAGAATGGTTCGTCCGTTCTTCATCTCGCTCTCCACAGCTTTACGCCCGTTCTTGACGATGAAAAGCGGCTTGCTGAAGTGGGATTGCTTTATGATCCCCAGCGCGGTTCAGAAAAAGAATGGGCTGATTTTTTTGTCCAGGAATTTAGGCAGGAGTTAGAGGAGATGCGGATCAGACGCAACTATCCCTACTTGGGTAAAGCGGATGGACTGACCACCTGGCTTCGCAAACGTTTTGCTGTCAATGAGTATGCAGGTATTGAGATAGAATTGAATCAGGCGCTCATGGTGCGGCCGAAAGATAGGGCTCTGATCAAGCAGGGACTCACCCGC
>JBGSRE010000181.1:0-1884 GCA_041737755.1 Oligoflexus sp. | reverse complement strand
CGATCATCGCCTAGCGATTCGAAAACTTCTCATAGAACCTGATAGACGTCCCCTTCTCCCCTTGGCACGCGCACTTTCCCTAGCGAAGGAACATCCTTCGCTGCAAAAGTCCTATATTGAGACCGGGAAAGGTCGAATGTCCGAAGCACTGCGTTGTGCTTCAGGGTGAAGAGAGACCAGAAACCCAGCTGTTCGGGTTTCGCTAGTCAAGAAATCCAGTCATGGATAGATTTGGCTAAGTTTGTTGGAACGGTAGCATATTCAGCGGTGGCAGTGGAATAACGAGCTTTCAGTGTGAGAATTGCGTCAGCAGGAACCAGACCAAGATGGCGAAGTATAAATCCTTTCCAAGCCTTATGGAGCAAGCTATGCAGGCATTATACTTGCACAGTATGAGGCAATGATTTTAGCCAAGGAGATTACGCCCATGCGTCTGACAATGGCCACTGGCCTTGTTGTGGTCATTTCTTTCAATCAATTGGGCTGTCAGCAACAGCCGACTGAGGAGACTGAAGCGTCGGTTGTCACGGCCGACCAAACTGTCGCCTGTTTGGAGGCTGTTTGTGACAAACCAGCGGCTGAAACTCCGGTCAGTGCGCCCAAGGCTCCGCCGGTAGTCAGTCCAGCGAAAATAACTTGTGATGATCTTAATATTCCAAGTTACGATCTGTGGATTAAGGACCTGAGTGGAATTCGGTGTGATAGCTGTCATAATGAGGGTTTTGCTTGGAAAGGTTTGATTCTTACCAATTATAATAGTTTTAAGAACAATGAGAAGTCCATCCGGTATCGAATTTTCAATAATCTTCTGACCAAACCGCTCGATCCCATTGAGCAGGGAGTTTTTCTTGCTTGGATTGATAACGGGATGCCGCGAACAGAAAATGATTGTGAAGCACCGGCAACGGCAGATGCCAGCAATTTCGTGCCGCGACGGTAATGCAAGTAGCTTTCACCCAGAGACTATCCAGAGCGAAGCGAAGGATTTGGTGGAATCAGGCACTTATCGGCGAAATTCTTCGTCGTTTCACTCCTCAAGATAGTCTATGGCGCTTTAGGCGCCAGAAATTAGCTAAGTTTACAGCTCTCAATTGCGGCTGTAAAACTTTGAAATTATGTGTGTAAATATTTGAAATACGATTTTTTACAGATCGATCTTGAGTTCTGGCGCCGCGAAACCGATGAGGAAGCACAATTCTTGAAGAGGCAATGCATGAAAAATCTTTGGCTCCTGCTGAGCATGTGCAGCCTGCTGGTGTTTCATTCTGCTTGCCGTAATAGTCCTCTCGTCGGCAAGCCTTTAAAGTCTGCAAGCGCAGAGGCACTGCCGACTGAATTTAATGACGATGACGCCGCCCCCAGTGATGATAGTTCACAGCAACAAGCTTCTGAGCCCGTTGTTGTGGGTGGTTCTTACCTCTATCTTGCCTGTGAATACAAAAGTTTAGATGCCAATGCTGAGGAAGTATGGTGTCGGTTGGAGAAGGATAAGCTCATCTATCCCGTTCTTGCCACGACGAACACCAACTGGAAGTTCGCAGAAAACGGTGTTCTTGTCGAATACGTTCCGAGTCCTCTCGATAGTTCGTCAGGCTGGCAATGGAGTTTTAAGGGCTATGCTTCCAATATTTCCAACATAGTCTTGAGTATTTCGCTCAATGGCCAAAGTTTCATCTTTGAAACCAAAGGTGCTCCGCTAGCACCACCACCATTGGCAAAGAAAATAGGTAACCTCAATCTCGTTGAGTTTGGTGAAAAAAATGATTTTGTGCTCGACACCCCGCGACCGCCAGCGGAACCAAGTCCAGCACCTGCTCCGGCGCCCGCACCGACTCCGGTCCCTGCACCGACTCCGGCCCCAGAGCCGACTCCAGCGCCCGCACC
>JBGSRE010000172.1:0-5524 GCA_041737755.1 Oligoflexus sp. | reverse complement strand
GAAATCGGTGCTCGAGCTGGGATCAAACGACGCCTACCTGGTGCTCGAGGACGCCGACGTTGAACTGGCTGTGAAGACCTGCGTGCAAGGGCGCATCTATAACAACGGTGAAACCTGCGTTTCTGCTAAGCGATTCGTCGTTACTGCAGCGGTTTACGACGCCTTCGTCGGTGCCTTCGTCGAACAAATGAAGGCCATCACGATGGGCGAGCCGATGGACGAGGACACGGAGCTGGGTCCGGTTTCGAGTAAGGAGCAGTTCGAAACCTTGTCCGGCCAAGTCGCCAAGAGCATCGACGGTGGCGCCACGCTGCTTTGTGGTGGCGTCCCCAGCGAGGGCGTCGGCTATTACTTTCCAGCTACTGTTCTGGCTGACTGCCAGCCAGGTACACCAGCCTATGACGACGAGCTGTTCGGACCAATTGCATCGATCATCAAGGCCAATGACGACGCCGATGCGATGCGAATCGCCAATGACAGTCGTTATGGTCTTGGCGGAGGGATCTTCACCGAAGACGAGGACAATGCTTTCCGGCTCGCACGCGACTACTTCGACACGGGTATGGTCCGCATCAACTCCTTCGGCACGGCCGACCCCAACATGCCTTTCGGCGGCGTCAAGAATTCCGGATTCGGCCGTGAGCATGGTGGCTTTGGCATCAAGGAATTCGTCAACGCCAAGGCGATCTATCTGCCCTGATCGCCCGCAGCGCCGCAGAACTTATTTTGCGGCTCTTGAAAATCCTCGCTTCCGTCCTCGTCGAGCGTCGTCCGTGATGATTCCCCGGCTGGCAAATCCATCTACGGAATTGGCAATGGACCTTTGGGACTCTTAAAATCGCAAATATTGAGCGGGTTGGTGACAGAGTTTAGGCTAGCGGCATATATCCCCAGCACACGAATGAGTTTCAAAGCTTTGGAGTGAAGAAATCATGTTTAAACGCTGAGCCTTGGGCATAGTGCCTAAAGCAAGGGAAGCTCCCTCTATAGCGGTACTCCGTTTAGAGGGAGAGGATGTCACGTCCCAAGACGCTTTTCTTTAATGGCGTGGATGATGTTCTGGCAAAAATCTTCGGCTAGCTCAATGACCAGGGCGAAATCCTCTTTTTTGCCATAGTAGGGATCGGGGACTTCGCTGTGAGAATGCTGAGTACAAAAACTAGCGGCAAGTTTCACTTTGTCCATCAGTTCGGGTTTAGGACAAAGTCGCCTTAGCTCTCGCATATTCTGCTGATCCATTGCTAGGATCAGATCACATTCCAAAAAATCTTGAGCTTCCACGAGGCGCGCTTTGCTCCACTGACGATAGCCTCGCTCTTCAAGAGCCTTGCGCGTCCTTGGATCAGGTTCGGATCCAATGTGATAGCCGGTTGTGCCTGCTGAGTCGACCTGGACGCTTGCTGCGAGACCCTCGCGATCGAGCATCTCGCGCAGCACCGACTCTGCCGCTGGTGAGCGGCAGATATTTCCCAAGCAGACGAAAAGAAGACGCATCGATATCCTTAGGGACAGATGAGAATGACTGGATAATCGTAGGAAGTGAAACCAACGATCGCATCGACGCTTTCATAGTAGCGGAAACTCACCGAATCAAAGCCCTCAAAATCAACATTGACTTCGTAGTCTTTGGCAGCAAATTGAGCGATCGTATTATAAACGGACGAACTTACGCGGACCACGTACACGGGTGTCTCGACGCGTTCCAAATAGGACTGAAGCTGAGGACTGAGGGCCAGTTCACGGGATGCGTTTACCATATAATACTGACGCGATTTCACTGGAAGGAATACTGTATTCGACCCTGAAGCCCAACTTTGGGTGGCGCTGAATGAAGAAAACAGTAGGAAAATCGCGAGTATAAGCCTGATCATTCGGGTTGCTCCTGTTTCGTATCCCACTCTTGTCTATCATAAAGTGAGTACATCATATCACAAAAGAAATGGATGCCCCCTTCGGCCTCGGGCAGGTCCTTGAGGGAGTTCAGGTCTTTAATAAACTTTAAAACGAGTTCTTTCAAGCGCGGGACCATTTCTTTTGAGATTGCACCTGTCGCATGCATCAGACTCGCGCCATCTGTACCTACCAGATGCTTATTGAAGTGCTCGATAGAATGGCGGACTTGATCCAATGCATCGTCGACATTGCCGAGAGCCCAACTGTCGTGGGTGTATTTAATTGTGCCGTCCGGCATTTCCACCAGCAGACCGGCGTCGAGCATTTCATCCAATGCATCGAGACCCATTTGCCCACAAAGCTGCATCATCGCCTTGCGATGAGTTCCTGCACGGGTGGCAGCGATGTTGAAGATACGATTATGTGGTTCCATGCGTAGGAAGCGACGCAAAGACTCCTCGTTCGGATCGCGACGAATCGCTCCGCTGTAGCACTCCTCCATCAGATTGCCGATGGTGGGAAAATGTTTTTTGAGGAATTCAACCCGCTGGGGCACTGTCATCACGATTTCGGCGATCGAAAGCGCGGTGTAGGGATGGGGCACGCTCTCGTTCTGAGCAATCCTCCGGATCGTTGAATAGGCAACGTTTGTGCGGCGTGAAAGACCTGAGAGGCTACGGCTTTTATTGCCCTGGAGCCAGGCGTTGGTCGCCTCGACCAAATCTGTCAGCAGTGCTTGCTCGTTTACCATGCCCTACCGTTTCCTAGCGAAAAAAGACAGCATCCTCTGCCGTGCGAACGAGCTGACGAGGGAAAAACTGTCGATCAGGTTTCATTAAGACAAACATATTCGAGAAGTCATTGCAAATGAAATGTGCTTAATGTGAGCGATTGCATTCACCGAATGTGCTCACCTCGCTCGAAAATGTTAACCAGGATTTTATTGAAACTTGACGAGAATCCAATGGTTTGGGAGAACGTCGATAGGTAGTCAACGCTACGAAAGAACTCCAAATAACCAGCCCTTGCGAAATTGTGGGGATGGGGTTGAATTTGGAATTTTGTGGTAGGTGAGGAAAGAGTTACCCCAAAGAACAGCGAAACTGGGGTAACTGTAAGGTAGTAGCATATCGTACCCCTTATATCGAGCCAAGCCTGAGCGGTCAAGTGATGAGTCTTTGCTCCCACTGTGGCCGACACTATAACGCCAGCCGCGAAACTTGCGTTATAGGACTATCGCTCCCCCCCCGTTGATTTGTTCAGTTGCTATCGGCGACTGGGCGTCTTGAGGCGAAAGTCTCTGTCAGCGGCTGCCATCCTTAAAAGGCCTTATAGGGTCCCTCTTGATCTTCTGAAGGGCAGAACCTCACGCTGCCCTCCGACCTCTCTCTCAAGCCTCCTGATCCCTGTAGAGATAGCGACAAATGATTTCCGTATTAAACAGCATCACGCGATATCGTGTGTATATACCATGGCCAAATACTGTCGGCAGACAGTTGATACGAAAACCACCCTGATCACAATAATCAACGAGGACAGTGCGTCCCATTTCACCCACTCGTAATCTACTAGCGACAGAATGAACCCAGGTACGTGTATCCATACCTTTGCCGAGCCAAGCATCGAGCTGCCGATTGATAACCCGTTCTTTATGCGTAGTGGCGAGCGTATCAGAACCAGGACAGCCCCACTGCTGAACATAATCACCACCAGCGGTTGTCCAAGGATTAAGCATGTGCTCAGCGAGTTCACTTCGACCCCGATGATTGACCAGATGTAAAAAGCGCATGCGATCGGTAGCAGCGAAGGGATAACGCAAGGGACCACCGAGCGTGACAAAGTCATAGAAGCCATGGGCAAGTTTCTGCGCTTTCAAAGGCAGATCGGTGGTGCCCAGCTGCTCGTCATGAATCAAGCTCCAGATGTTTTTACTTATGAGGCTATCGCTGATGAGCTGGGTAAAGAGGGCAAAGACCTGTCTGGCATGACTGTGGCCAATCAGCAAAATAGTTCCTGGCAGTTGGTCGGGATAGCGAAGATTCAATTCTTCAATCAGGCGAATCGCACCCTGCAATCTTCCCCAGTGATGATTGGCCGATGACCAGTGTAAAGATTGGCAAGGAATGAGTTGGCCGGTGGCTTCTTGAAAGAGCTTCACGTAGTCAGGCAGAAAATTGCCGACATCGCCCGCAAACTTGTCGACAGCTTTCTTCATTTTAGCTTCGATAATCTGTTCCCATTGGGCGGCCACCTGTGGCATCAAATTTTTGAGTGGCGGCAAGACATTGAAAGGATCAGAACCGGCAAAGGTCCCGTGCAGAAAATAAATTTGCTGAACATTGGCCGATGTCATCGTTTGACCCGCGCGGAGCATCCGTCCGCGCCAGGAAAAATTCTGGTCCTCCAGTTGGCCCTGTTCGTTAAAGGGCAGTTCATCTTCAAATTTCACAAATACTGTGGGCAGCAGGACAGGTGGAATCAGCGGCCGGGGCGCTAGTCGTTCAGGAGCGGGGGGGCGCCGCAGCCAGAAATAGAGAACCAGACCAAGCAGGAAGAGAGAGCCAAAAAATAACAAGAAAAGCTGTTGATATGATGGCATCAAAAAACCTCCAACAACTCCAGGCTAAGCGAAGCTGGGATTGGGGGCAAGCGTCAACTGCTAGGTCAATGTTTTCAAGGTAGCGGAGGCGTGACCTGACCCTGCTGGGCTTCGATCAGAATCGTATCCCTTGTTTGCTGATAATCATTGTTGGCTGGTTCAGGAATCGTCGTCTTATCTCGAGCGATATCGCGGATCTGATCGCCAAGTAAGACATCCGTGTTGGTAGCTCTGGCGGTTTTTAACTGAACATAGATTTGGGTCTGGGCCACGGCGTTGAGAAGACTCGAACGATTCGGACCAAAAAAGAGATAAGCAGCATCATAGCGATTGTCATTGAGCAATTTTTTAGCATAAATCTGGATATCAGGATTGAGTTGGGCCTGGTAGGTATAACTAAAATCTGCAGCTAAATTTGCCGCTGGAACCCGAGCTCCCTTGGCATCATTAAAGCGGCAACCCACCAGGGACTCTGGTTTGGTGTCGGTCGGCTCAATTTCCACTGAGCAGCTCAGATAGGTGCCGCTAATATTGTTGGGTGGGTCGACCTTCTCATCATCTGGAATGTTGCTTTGATCTTTGGTATCCGCCTTTGGTGTCGATGTCTTTTGCGCCTGACCCTTTAAAGCATTCTGCTGGCAGGATGCGAGTCCCAGCCAAAGAATAATAAGGGATAATCGTTGAAGCAGCATCCGACAGTCCTTTTTATAAAAACAATCACCAAGTCTATCGGTCGATTTTATAGAGGTCTAAAGGAACTGTTCTATAACGAAACGATGTTCAATACTTGGACCTTAGCATTGCGATCAGACCAGAGACCGCAATATCTGCAGCAACTGCGCCTCGCGAAAGATCATTGAATGGTTTGGCAGTCCCTTGCAGAATCGGTCCATAGGCATCAAATCCAGCCAGCCTCTGGGCAATCTTGTAGGCGATATTGCCGGCATCGAGATCGGGGAAAACAAAGCAGTTGGCCCGACCTGGAACGAGACTGCCTGGGGCCTTTCTTTGGCCTACTTCAGCAATCAAAGC
>JBGSRE010000155.1:0-11758 GCA_041737755.1 Oligoflexus sp. | reverse complement strand
GGCCTGAAGCCGTGGCGATATTAGGAGCTTCGTCCTGACTGTCGGCGACCGATTTCTGAGTGATTTTGAAAAGACGATCCGCCTCTTCCTGACCGGCGATTTTTTTACTGTCCGGTTCAAATGCGGAAATCAGCATCAGCTGTTCGATCTGAGCAGCAAATTCATGCAAAATAACCGGTTCAATGGCCTGTCCAGCGCCTACCGCTGGCGGGGGGGTAGCAGCAGGAGCCGGCTTTTTTGCCGTTTGCTGAGCCGAAGCCGTTAAAGTTAGAAGGAGGCTCAAGCCTAGGCTGAGGGATCGCACGATACCCAAAGCGGAAAACTCCTTCATAATCATTCCCTCACAACAGCGAATCCGGGAGTGGTCCCGGCAGACATTATTAGTCAGCACTCGCTGGGTTTATCGGCCGGTCGCCGTGAAACCTGAGACTCTACCAAATCGTTTTTGATAATTACTGTAAATTGAATTTGACTTGAACCAAGTAGGTGCCGCCTAAAGAATTCGGCAGCCAGGTAGTTCCGATTGATTTGCTTGGAATTTTTCGGGAGCTTTCCGGGCTACTGCCAGCATCCGAGGCGCGATAGCGAGGTGCTGAAATATAGGCTTCGATCACGCCACCAACCCACAAAGCTGCGAAAAGAGTGCCGGAAGTGTCGCGATCTTGTTTCAATCCCGAAATGTAATTGGCATTTTCAAGTAAGAATTCATCTTTTCTCGATTGCAGGACATTTGGATTAGCTTCAACTTCTTGGTTCTGCTTCCGCTCTTTGATGATCTGGCTGGAGAGAAATTGATACTGATACAGGGAATAGACTTGACCAAGCGCGACAGCGCTGCCAAGAACATAGGATTCGTTGTGAAATTGGCCTAGACCAAAGGGCATGAGATGCATCCAGGAGAACACACGGCTGCCTTCCTCTGGCTTGCTACTGCTGGATGGGGCTTCCTTGGTCTTTTTCTTCTTGGCTTTAGCATCCGCTGGAATGGCATTAGCGGGACTTGCTGGCCTCTGTTCCTGAACACCGACTTTGGCTGCGGGAAGCTGTTCCTGAGCCACTGTTTTAGCAGCTAAAGGAGCCACCGGGGCGGCGGGACTTTTCGCGGTGACCGGCATATTTTGTTGGGCGGGACCTCTAGCAGCGGCCAGACCTTCGGGAGACGAAATCCAGCGCGTCTTAATCACGTTGAAAAATGATACCACTCCGGGATCCAAAACTTCTTCTTCATCGATCGTGATGCTGCGGTCATTAGCCAAGGCTTCGTGGAAGGTGTTGGCGGCCGATTTTCTATCGCCTCGCATAAATTGGCAAATGCCCATGAATTTTTGAATAAAGGCACGGTCTTCTTTGGTCTTGGCTTTTTTAACGGCGTTGCGAAATTGCAATTCTGCAACGGGAAACTGGTTTCGCATATAGGACTGGTAACCTTCTTCGAAGGTTTGAGCCCCCCCTCTGGAACTCAGCATACTGCTGAGGAACAGGCAGGCAGCGAACAGCAATTTTGCTTCGTATCGCTTCAAAAAAATAATCTCCAAGGTCAATGGCTCTGTCCTGGTCTTCGGAACTTTTTGTCGTAACCTTAGAGCTCGGCTTAGGAATTTCAGGATATGCCGTGAGTAAGTAGGCCGAATGAAGAGGAATAAGCTGGGGATTTCGCTAAATTCATTCTGCCATGTAAGATTTTACACTACAGAACCTAGCAAGAACTGCCGATCTTAAAGCGAGAGGTTTGTAGTAAATGAGCACAAACTACACGGGTGAAAAAATCAATCAGAGACAGCGCGTTTGTCCGAAGTGCAAAAGCTTTGTCACTCATGAGAAGGTGAATGATAAGCAATTTGCCTGTCCACTCTGTGGCAATAGATTGGACGGTCCGCCGATCCGTGCTCGCAGGATTACTCCAGGGGAGCTGGCGGTCATGGTTGCCAGCTATGAAAAGGATCGCCAATCCGGAAAGCTTTGATGTAGTCTGCCCGAGGAGTTGGATTCTCGTGCAAAAAGGTAGACGCTATGACTCAGGATGTGGTTGGTATACTCGGGCCTGGTGCAGTCGGTCATATGCTAGCTTATTTCTTCCATCAACTGCCGTCTGTGGCAGTTCAGATGCGCGGCAGATCTGGGCTCCTCCCTGAAACAAGGCCGGTCCATTTTCAAAACCAAGCGCAGGTCATTCCCCTTCAGCAAAGCTATCCTCTGGCACGACTTTGGTTTTGCAGTTTAAAAACCTATGCGCTGGTCGATGGCTTGCGCGATCTGATGCGGGATCTGACGGCGCCTGCCCAAATCATCGTGCTGAGCAATGGCTATATCGAGCCGCTTTTGCAGCCTTTGCGTCGTGAATTTCCGGCTATAAGCCTGCGCAAGGGGCTGGTGGTCCGCGGGGTAAAACCCTTCGAGGATGGCTATGAAGTGGGGCCCAAGGGGCAAGTGATCTGGGGCGATGATCAGCCAGAAACAGCCTTGGCTCAGCGACTTTTGCAAGGGCTTGCAGGGGAAGGCTTTCAATGGAATCCCCAATGCTGCCAATTGCGGCGGGAAAAGTGGTTCTATAACTGCTGTTTGAATACCCTCTGTGGTGTCCATCGATTGGCCTCCAATGGACTGGCTCTCGACAAGCATGAACAGGAATTGGCCGATTTGGCCAAGGAGGTTTTTCTTCTCGCTCAGGAACTTTGGCCCGAGTGGAAACCCGATTGGACTGAACTTTGGCAGAAACTTTTGCAGGTGATTCACAGCAGTCGAGATAATGAAAACTCTATGGCTGCGGATGTGCGCATGGGCCGAAGAACGGAGGCGGCTTGCCTGTCTGGTTTGGTGCTTGGGGCTCGGGAGCCCCATGCTTATCCACTTTTGCTTCGCGCTCATCAGGGCTTGGCTGCTTAAGTCCTTCGATAACGAAGCCCTTACTTTTTGATGATCGTAAGCGTGGCTGGATTCAGCGCAGTCACGGAACTGGTGTAGGTATAGATTTTTGAAGTTCCGTCGTAAGTACAGCTGTTGCCTCTGTTATTACAGGGGTCATTATTGTTGCTTCCTGTGAAAGTTGGGCTAAAGAAACTGCTTTCAGCCACCACATTAAAGCTCAGGACATCATTGGCGTTGACATTTCTGAGATAAAACATCATCGAACCCGAGGTTCTCCGGTGTCCATTGTTGTCGGCTGGTACGTTTATGCCGTTGGTTATATTACCAACATTATTGTATATGAAGTGGTTCTTAAGCTGAGCACCTTGTACCGTCGATCCATTCAAGAGCAAGCTGACAATCGGGTTGATACTAAAGCCGTTAACGGCGCTATCTAGAAAGAGCGTGTCTCGATAGATGACGACATAGTCACCTGCTTGCTTGAGAGTGACCTGATGAGAGTTGGTAACGGTATCGTGTCCATAGACTGCGGCTTCGGTATAGACCCCCGTCGCCCATAGGATAGAGGCATTAGTCTGTGGGTTCCAGGTGCCGCTGCTACCGCTTGTGGCAGTCGCCTGGGCCTGAAATACTTTGGTTGATGTAACCTGTTTCTGAAGCGCAAGAGCGGCTTTCAAGGGAGCAACTATGGTGGATGTGCCACTCGCCGCATCGGCACCCACGCTGACTCGCAAAACGTCGGTTGCAGCAAGACCAGGAATCAGTCCCGACCAATGTAGGCTGGAGCTTCGTGAATTATAGCGTGTCGCGCTGCCTAGCACAAACCCTTGGCGCGCTGATCCGGTAGAAATGGGTGTACCATTTTTGGTGATTTCGAGCTTGGGTGATCGATTACCGCCAGTAGACGAAAAGAATGGAATGCTTACGTAGGCGAGATAATCCCCCGCCGATTGGATTGTTACCTGTTCAGGGCTTGCACCAGCCGCATTATGCAAGAAACTTGCGGATGTAACCACAGACTCCGTCCACTTCATAGCGGCTGAAGAGGGCGCTGAAGTACTGCCGAGATTGATATTTGTTGGACTGCCACCGTCTGTGTTGCTCGAGCCCTTTGCGATAAAGAGATCAGTGCCGGTACTGTTAATAAATTCGAGCGAGAGTTGGGCTACTTGACCACTTGAAATCTGCACGAGTTCATCCTGGGCACAGGGGTTCGTTGGAGGTGTTGGGTAAATAGCAATATCGTCGCAGAATAGTCCATCTCCGGACACTGCGAAAACGCGAAGGTTAATCGTTTGGCCTGCTGTCAGATAAACTATAGTCGAGAAATTTGCCGAGGACTCTTGCTGGGCATCGTTGTTGGTAATAAGGCTGCTTTGGGTCATTGCATATTCGTGAGCAGAGTTATTCACATACAGTTGTGCCCCTGTGCTGGCAAAGGCATTACCGGAAGCGCCAACTCCAGCATTATCCAATGTAAAGGGCATATTGGCGGAAATGCGGTAGTAGCCGGAGGTCTCGATATCAACATCCTCAGGCAGTCCAGCGCTGTGCGAGAAATAATCAGAATCGTAATAGGAATTGCTCCATTTTACCGAGAATGGGCTTTTAGAGCTGAAGTAGGATCCATTGTAGGTCGTTCCATTGAAGCCATTGACTTCAGTGGTCTGTGTTCCGGTGAAATAACCCACACCGCTGGCGCCAAGGTTGGCCGTATAGTTTATCGATTTCGTGTTACACGCTGTCACATTGCCAAGATCATCGCTCGCGACAACATAATATGTGACGCTGGCATACGGTGCGACGGTCAGAGGTACCGATGCCAAACCGTTGGCATCAGCAGTAAAGCGACTTGTAGGACTGAGAGGACTCCCGCAGCCGGTGGATGTGTAGATGTCCAAGGTAGCATTGGCTTCCGTAGTAATGTTGAGGATTGGCGTGAGGTGACCATTAGGGCTCGTGGGAGTCGTCGTCAAGGTCAATGGAGTTGGTGCTGTCATATCGAGGGTAAAGGTACTTGAAGTTGCCGAACAATCAGAGTAGTTCCCAATGACATTCAGCCCCTTGGCCCGCACGGTATAGGCGGCATCGCTGGCCGGAAATGTCACTGCAATGCTAAACGAGCCCGCCCCGTTGGCAGTTCCTTGTGTGAGCTGGGTCGCGCAGTTCGCGCCGTAATAAAGAACGACTGTACCGTTAGCATCAGCCGTACCCGAGACAGTTTGGGTTCTGGTGTTAGCACGAACTGAGCTAATTCCTGTCACAACCGGCACATTGGGAACACCCTGGATCACCGTTCTGGTGATGGGATAGGTCGAGCTCGCCGAGTAGGGATCAGTCGCAGTGAAATCGATTCGGATGGAATCGCCAATATTGCTATGCAGAGGTTTCCAACCGGAAAATACCCCTGTTGCCGTGTTGAAGCTGGGGCTACCGCCTCCCTCGTTAACGAGAGTGGTACAGGGCAGGTTGCCTGATGCATCTGAGATATTGTTATAGGTACAGCTATAGGTCAGGGCATCATCATCTGAATCCACATCGGCCGTAGTTGTGGCATCATTGGCATCCAAGGGGCCGACCGAGTTGCCGCTATAAAAGTTGTAGCTTGCCACATTGAGGATGGTGATAGCCGGGGCGGCGTTGGCCGCTGTTGATCGGGTCACGTCCGCAGTATTCGCATCTTGATTACCAAAAATGTCTGTCGCTCGGACCCGAAAAGTGTAGCTAGTTCCCGGTGTGAGGCCAGTCACAGTAGTCGAAGTTATTGTTCCCGCGGTGTTTACCAAGGTCTTTTGAAAGACAAGGTCAGATCCGCTGACGCGGAATACGATAAAAGATGAAGCGGTTGGTGTCGAAGGCCAATGCAAAGTCATTTTATTGTGACGAACGTCAGAGACAGAGGCTACTCCGGCAAAGTTCAGCGGGCTGACGCCTAAACCTGTGATTCCCATGGTGGATATGAGGTTGCTCCCATCGGGATCAGCTTTATAGTTGGCTGTTAAACTCATGGATTGCGAGCCAGGCCCTTTGGGGGAAAACTTGACATTGACCGTACAGTTCGCTCCCGAAGCCCAAGGGCTCGGGCTCAATGGACAGTTCGAACTTACGACGGAAAAATGAGTGTTCTCACCGGTGAAGCTGGTAAAATATACCGGTTTGAGTGCGGTGTTTGTCAGAGCCAAAGGCACGGTGCTCGATTCGGCGAAGACTGCCAAAGGGCCGAATTCATAGGAGACGGGATTAAACGCAATGGCTGAATTACCGACGGTTCCTGTGTCCGCGCTAACCTGCTTTACATAACGCCAACTCACCGTTTCTTCATCGATGCCATCACTTACGACGAGGCTTAGGGTATTGTCTACGGTCTTACTGCAGTCATAGCTCACTACGGCCCTTGCGCGGGCGCCTTTCACATCGGTTAAAATAGTGTCATCGATAGCTTGGCCGTCGAGAAACCAATTGTATTGCAGCGGACTATTCTCTGGATCCTGAAATTCCGCTGAAAAGATTTTGCTCGACTGGCTGCAATCGATAGGGGCTAAGCTTTCGACAGGACTTTGGTTGCTCACGAGAGGAAGCTTATTTTTGATCACCGTAAAATCGTGCGACGCCTTGGACGTACCGCTCGACGCCTCAAGAGTGAAAGTGCTGGCCTTTTCCCCTAACTGAGTCCCTTTAAGCGAATAATAGGCTTCGCTGCCCTGGCCTACTTCCACGCCATCAATCAAGTAGCGATAGTTGATTTTCTCCGTACCTGAGTAGCGCAGAGTGATGCCAAGGATGAGCGAGCCCTTGGCGGGGATCGTTACGCTTTCGGCTTCCGGTGACCAGTTGAGTACTTCCAGTCCTGCTGCTTGTCCGGACAGGAGGATACTCTTTTCCTCCAGGCTTTTGAAAGAATCAGATTTAGAACAGGCCGCGAGTGTCCCGACGATCGACATGATCGTGAGCGTACGGATGCTGTGCTGAATTACTACCAAAGGTAAGACCATACTTGGTTCTCCCAAAAAGCCTCTTCTGTACCTTCTATCGAGCAGCTTGCAAAAAACTAAAGTTATAAATATTTGCGATAGACTTATTAGGCACTTAAGAGGAAGGGTTTGGTGGGTAAGCTGAATCAGTTGTGAAAGATTTCTCAATTACAAAGGATGGGCAGTGACATGGCAGAACGGACAGATTGAGTGGAGTGCAGAAGCTAGTTTTTTTCAGTCACGGACAGAGCTTTCACCAGCTCCTGTGCAATCTTATTCAGGGGCAATACTTTCCCCACCGCCCCAATCTGATGGGCTACTTTGGGCATTCCGTAAACAACCGAAGTCGTAGCATCCTGGCCAAAGGTGAGGGCGCCCCTATTTTTCATCTGCAAAAGTCCTTCGGCGCCATCGGATCCCATGCCCGTCATGATCACGCCGATCATCCTGCCTTTGACATGCTCGGCCAGAGAGTGAAACAGCACATCAACCGATGGCCGATGACCACTGACCTTTTCACCAGAATAGACGTGAACTTTGTATTGACCAGGCCGGCCCGTAATCACCATATGCTTGTCGCCGGGTGCAACCAAAACATGGCCGACCTGAAGCTTGTCCCCATCGACTGCTTCCTTGACGGTGAGTTGGGAAATTTGATCCAGACGATTGGCAAAAGCGCGACTGAAGCCTTCAGGAATATGCTGCACAATGACAATAGGTGGCATGTTAGCAGGCAGATCAGCGATGACTTTACCCAAGGCTTCCGTGCCCCCGGTGGATGCACCAAAGGCAATAAGAGCCGTGCTATCCAGGGTTAGGACTTGAGCAGAGCTGGCGATCTTTGGGCGTGGGGTATCCAGGCGAGCCAATTGATCGAGTGTGCGCAGTATGGCCTCGCGTTGACCCGGACGATCGGATTTCAAATCCTGTTCAAAGATTCTGACGTGCGGCCACTGCTGAACATCAGCGGCCTGAACAGGACTTTCCAGTGAATTCACAATCAGAGTGGGCAGATTCATTTTACCAAGCGCAGGCGAAAGAAAGCGCAGAGCTCCTGATTCGAGCACCAGGAGGTCCGCATGCTTCTGTTGAATCTTTTGCAGGGCCTCATCCAAGCTTGATATCAGCTCTATACCGACTGATTTAAAACCAGGCAAGCCGTTGATCACCTGCCGAGTATGAAAGCCGATCTGCAGACTCCGCTGCAAGATGAGCACACTGCGCTCTGTAAATGCTGGGACTGCGAGATCTCCCTCCTGGTTCTTGGTCGATGGCAGGGCAGGAGCGGTAGGCATGGAAAGTTTTTCCGGCTGCGCGCGTTCAGCATGGCCACGCGGCGAAAGATTGCGATCCGATAGGGTGCGGGGTTTCTTGGCTCTAAGCTCAGATGCAAGCTTTGATTCACGCCTGCGCAGACTGTTTTGCACTGGGTCTTCTTTGGCGTCCAAGACCTTGTCTTCTGGATCTTGAATGGGCTTATCCCGGAGGGGTTGATAGATGGATTTGCCAATATGGTCGACCGGTACTTTCAATCCCATCAGAGATTCGGACACGCCTATGAAAAGTAGCCCCTCTGGCACCAAATGCTTCAAGAGATTGTTGGTGATGCGTTCAATCTCTGCACCGGTGAAATAGATAAAAACATTGCGGACAAAGATGATGTCATAGGGTTCCTGCGCAGACAGTTTGTGCAATTCAAGCAGGTTGATGACCTTGTAATCACAGTACTGACTTATTTTGGTTTTTATCTTTGAATAGCCGTCGACATTGCCTGTCCCGCGACTCCAATGATTTGATCGGTAGGTGACTGGGACTCGATTGAGTTCATCATTTCGATAGATCCCGTGGCTCGATACCTTTACCGATTCCTGATCGACGTCACTGAAGGTGATCCGGTAGTCCATGCCTGAGACAAGTTGCTTCAGATGATAGTCGAGAAACATCGCAATCGTATAGCCCTCTTGGCCATGACTGCAGGCAGCACACCAGACACGAACGGTGTTCCTTCCTGCCTCTTTGATTTGTTTCACGAGACGAGGCAACTCCTTTTCGAGGAATTCAAAGTGCACCTGTTCACGAAAGAAAAAAGTATGATGAGTCGTCAGCAGGGAGATAAGGATCGGGACCTCTTCCGCTTCATGCTCGGCTAGGTATTCCCAGTACTGTCTCGCCGTCATGCCACCCAGATTGCGCAGATGCTTGCTCAGGCGTGAAATCACCAGTGAGGACTGCTTTTCGCCTAATTGAACGCCAGTAATGCTGGAGATCTTCTGGGCGATCGCTTCGAAGACTTCCTTGTCATCTTTGAGATCCAGTGCTGGCATGGGCAGTCCTAAATTGATTGCGAAACTAAGCTGCCTGCTCGGGTGCATCTGTTTTGGCCAAGAGCTCTTGATCTTGATGGTCAAGAATTTTATTGACGTCGAGAAAGAGAACTAGGTTCTGATCGCTCTTGTAGCAGCCGATCACGAAACCGGTTAAAGAGTTTTTTTCGATTTCTGGAGGAGGAGCAAAGTCGGTACCATCGACGGCGAGCACGCGGTTGATCGAGTCGACTACGACTCCGAGATGAGTAAAGCCGAGGTCGGTGATGATAACGGCGGTTTCACTGCTGTCACCTTTGGGAGTGATGTGCATGCGTCGCCTTAAATCGATAACGGATAGAACCTGGCCGCGAAGGTTCATCACGCCCAGATAATAGTCCGGGGTGAAAGGAACCTTGGTGGTTTCCGGCACAGCGATAACTTCCCTGACTGTTAACAGTGGAATAGCAAAGCGTTCATCGCCTAAATTGAATTCCAGATAGCGATTGACACTGCTGGTTTTTTTGACCACTTTTTCATTGGAGTTGCGGAGAAAGCTCATGCGGACACCCTTTCTTTGACGGCGATAGGGGACGTTTTCTTGTGGGCCGAGTGGCGAATCAAACTGCTGAGTTCAATGATAAGGGCCGGTTTGCCATCGCCTAAAATTGTGGAGCCGCTGAACTCTTTGTACTCCTGCATTTCCAATCCCAAGTTTTTGATGACGATCGGATGGCGACCCAGGATTTCATCAACGATGATAGCGAAGGTGCTGTCTTGCGTTTTGGCGATCATAGCGATTTGTTCCTGGGCCCTGTCATTGTGTGGCTCATCGAACAGCTCATCGAGACGAAATGCTGGAATCTTTTCGCCTCGAAGGGTGAATACCCGGCCAATTGGAGTGGAATGGATCAGCGAGCCTTCACTGACCCTTACCGATTCCAAGATATCGGCAAGGGGAATCACAAAGCGCTGCTGAGCAGCCTGCACAATGGTACCATCGATAATGGAAAAAGTTTGCGGTACCGTGATTTTGAAGAGCGAACCGCGACCTCTTTCAGTCTTGATATCGATCTCGCCTGAAATCTTTTGTATATTACTTTTCACGACGTCCATGCCAACACCACGGCCAGAGATATCGGTGACCTCATCCTTGGTGGAAAGACCGGGAAGAAAGAGAAGATTTATCATTTCATCGGAAGTCAGCACCTTTTTGGGATCGATCAAGCCCAATCGGATGGCTTTGGCCCGGATCCGCTCGGCATCGATACCCTGCCCGTCGTCGCTGATGTAGAAAACCAGCCGGCCATTCTCGTGGCAAGCTTCCAGAGAAATCTGTCCCACTGGATCTTTACCCGCTTTCATGCGCTGTTCGGGACTTTCAATGCCGTGATCCGCTGCATTGCGCACGATATGGACCAGAGGATCACTGACCAGATCGAGGATGGATTTGTCGATTTCAAGATCTTCACCAATCACATTCAATTCGACTCGCTTATTCAGTTTGATGGAAACATCGCGGACGATTCTCTTTAATTTCTGAAAGACTGGTTTCACAGGCAGCATGCGTAAGGAAATGGATACGTCTTGGACTTCTTTGCTGATCTTATAGAGTTGCTTGACGGTGCCTTGCAGTTTAGTCCCCGCAACTTGATTCAACTGCTCCTGGAGGACGGTGAGAAGAATGGCCATTTCGCCGATGTTATTGACGAGTTTATCGATTTTTTCTTGCGAGACTTTGATCTGTTCTTTGGCTCGGGTGGTTCCGCCTGCTGATTGCGGCTGAGGGTGATCGCCCGTGGTATGATGGGCGCCCGATTCGTCATCATCTTCATCCACTTTCAAAGCGAGAGACACTCGAGCTTCTGGTTCCTCATCAAAGAAACCAAAGCCGCTTATAGATGCCACAGCCTTGGGCTTCTGGTTCATAAAACTAATGATTTCTTGCAAGAGTTCGGTCGAATCAAACTGAGCAGAAAGATCCTTTTTTAAGCCTTCAACCATCATTTTAACGTGGTCATTGCACTTGAGCAGAGTGCCGATCACCAGTGGGGTGATGCTCAGCCGATGCTCTTTCACTTCGAGCAGCAGAGCTTCAAGATTATGCGTGAAGGAGCCGACTTGGGTCAATCCCACGGCCATCGAACTGCCTTTAAGGCTGTGAGCCGCACGAAAGACTTGATCGATAAGACTTGTGTCCGTGGAATTTTCTTCGAGAGCCAGCAGGCCTGCTTCCATTTCTTCGATGAACTCATCCGCTTCCGTCAGGAAGGTAGCCACCAGCTGCTGCATTTCCGCAAGATCTAAAACCTGGCTCACGTGGACCTCCGCCTTTTCATCAAACCTTTGGCTCTCGATAACTATCGGATGAGAGAGGAGTGGCTTGATGAGGAAAGGGACAGAGTTTGTTACTTTAGGGTAACAGAGCAACCACCGCCAGAAAATGCCTTGGGCCTTTGGGTAAGGCCAGGCAGTGTTTCATACCGGGAGTAAGGTTTCTACTGGTGGGAAGATGCGATGATTTCGCCCTCAAAGCTCATAGCGATATAGGTCATGGCTGTCGAGGTATAGGCGATGGAAAGCTGTCCCTGGGCATCACAGGCTATCCAGCCATAGGAT
>JBGSRE010000138.1:0-2917 GCA_041737755.1 Oligoflexus sp. | reverse complement strand
GCTTTGCAAACTGTGTATGCTACCAGTCGATGATCTCCTGGTTGGTCTTCTCGCACCAGCACGACTGATGTTTTTACTTCGGGCATGACGGCAATGGTGGCCTCGATTTCACCGAGTTCAATTCGAAATCCACGCAATTTTATTTGATTATCCTTGCGACTGAGGTACTCGAGCTGACCATCGGCGCGATAGCGACAAAGATCACCGGTGTCATATACTTTTTCCCCTGGCTTAAATGGGTGAGGAATAAATCGTTCTAAGGTAAGTTCAGGAAGATTGCGATAGCCTTTGGCCAATGCAGGACCACCGAGATAGAGTGATCCGATCGCTCCGATCGGTAGGAGCTGTCGGTCTTCATCAAGAATATAGGCTTCATAGTTTGGCAATACTTTGCCAATGGTGATAAGTTCGTCTGCTCCCTTGATATGCGCTGCCGTGGCCCAAACGGTTGCCTCGGTGGGACCATATACATTCCATAGTGCTTTCGTACGAGAGATAAGCTCCTTAGCGAGGTCGCGGGGCAATGCTTCACCGCCGCACAGCGCAGTGAGATCATTTTTGCCAAACCAGCGCGATTCTATCAGCAGTCGCCATGTGGCTGGTGTTGCTTGCATAAGATTGATCTTCTGATCGCTGAGAGCTTTGATTAAGGCTGGTCCGTCGACAAGCTTTTCTTGGTCGACGAGAACGACCGTACCACCCCAAGCCAGTGTGCCAAATATCTCCAGAACCGATATATCAAAGGAAATAGTCGTGATAGCGAGAGTTCTTGGAAAGGCCGGGAGGTCGACAGCCGAACGAAAGCTCTTCAAAAAGCTCGCGATGGCCTGGTGTTGAATTTCCACGCCTTTAGGTTTGCCCGTTGATCCTGATGTGTAAATGACGTAAGCGACGTCATCAGATTCAGGCAGAGGTCCCTTGTCTTGACTAGGATCTAGTTTTTTGAGCTGTGGCTTTTCCTTATCGATACAGATCAAAGGAACAGCACAATTTTGCAGCAGTTCTTTATAGCGGGATTCCGTGAGCAGCAAACTGGCTTTCGAGTTTTGCAGCATAAACTGGATTCGATCGATCGGAAATGCTGGATCCAAAGGCAGATAGGCGGCGCCAATTCTAAGAATTGCCAGTAGTCCAACAACCATATCGATATTTCTGGAATGACAAAGTCCAACCACGGCACCCGTTTGGATTCGGCATTGACGGAGCAAGATGACAAGTTGTTTGACCCTTAGATCCAAATCTTGCCAAGTGATGTGCTCGCCGTTTAGCTCCTGAACAGCAATGGTGTTAGCTGTGAGACGAACTCGTTCATCAAAAATTGCCGGCAGAGTTTGCAGGGTAGGGGGAGTCAGCTCACTGTGATTCCATGTGTTGATGAGTTTTTCCCGCTGCTCAACCGAAACCAGACTTGGCTTTTTAACCGTCTGCTCAGGATCTGCCAAAAGAAGGTCAAGGACCTGCCGGAAGCTTTGAGCCATACTGTCGATTGTGCTTTGCTCCCAGAGATCCACTCGGAAATTAATACCGGCGAAGGTTTTGTGATGATAGCGTTCTACCCACAGTACTAAATCGGTATCAACCGATGCATTCGGTAGGCGCAGACCCTCGACATAGGTTGAGCCAAAGTGAATCTTTTGCAGGGATTGATCCTGATAGAAGAGCATAGTGTTGTAGAGAGGTGTTCGCCCAGCATCTCTTGGCAGTTTCAAAGCCGCTACCAGACTTTCAAAAGGCAGATCACTGTGGGCTACGGCCTCGCTGGTTGCTGTTTTAACCAGTTCCACGAGACTGAGAAAATTCATATCAGGCTCAAGTTTTTGCCTGATCGCCACAATGTTGATGAAATTACCAATCAGCTCAAATGTCTCTGCTTGCTGACGGCCGTGAACTGGAGTTCCCACGACCAGATCGGTCTGTCCTGAACTGCGATAGAGCAGAACATAGTAAGCGGAAAGTACGACGTGATAAACACTGCAGCCAATAGTTTTAGCCACATTATGCAACTTGGAATCGACACTGGAATCCCAAGGAATCCATGCAGTTGATGCTTTATGCTTGAAGACTGCTGGACGAGTATGATCATAGGGCAGTTCCAGAGGATCTGGGATTTGTTGATAGACATTAAGCCAATAGTTCAGGTCTGTCTGAATCTGCGGTGATTGCAAATCGATCTGCCTTTGTAAGGCGTAATGAGAGAAATTAAATTTCGGTGGAACAGCTTGAGCGCGTCCGGACAGTAGAACATCTTTGTAGTGGCGCTGAAGAGACTTCCACATCACATCATAGGAAAAGCCATCCCAGAAAAGGTGATGAGTGATGAGAAAAAAGACGGTGGAATCTGTATTCAAACGGAACAGGCCCATGCGAAAATTAGGCACCTGAGTGGCATCAAGTTTTTCTCGAGCTATATCCATAATAGCGAGACTGACGTCATCCAGAGTCATCTGTGACTTTTCCCGACCGTAAATGCGAAGTTCCGGCGCAAAAGGCGGACACAGCTGCAGGACATAGCCCTGTTTGGTCGACACTGCAGCCATTCGTAAACTATCGTGTTCGATCACCAGCGTTTCCAAGGCTCGACGGAAAGCCTGGAAATCCATAGCTCCATTGATGACCCAGGCGCCAACGATATTATGAACAGTGGTTTCAGGATCCAACTCTTCGGTGAAAAGCATCCGGTTTTGTGAAGGTGTCAATGGTAAAAATGGGAGGGGTGCGAATTCTTGGGGAGGATTGGCAGCGGCCGCTATGACTGCCACAACTGGGCTGGGAGATAGGGCGGGAGCCTCCGCATTTTCTTGCCGAGCAGTGGCCACCGGAATTGTTTCCAAAGCAGCAGTGGCAACCGGGACTTCGCGAGGATGAGGCAGTTGTTGCCGATCTATCTTGCCATTGGGAAGCAGCGGCATTGCTGGCA
>JBGSRE010000082.1:0-6497 GCA_041737755.1 Oligoflexus sp. | reverse complement strand
ATCGCGCCGAACTTTAATCCGACTCGTGCCGATATGTAAGGATTGCGAGCTCAGGATCTTCTCGTGGAAAAGGCGGAGTCTCGCCCCCTGGCCCACATCGTATTCGCTGACAACATTGGTCAGATGCGATTCCAGATAACTGAAATAACTCTCCACAACGGTAGCACTGGCACCATTGCCGAGGTTGACCAAATTTTTAGGGCAAATCAACTGGGGTGCGGCGCTTTCAGTATTCACATAAAGAAATTGAATCGGCCGTTTGACTTCATGCCGGGCATCGATTTGAATCAAAGCCCCACTGCTAAAGAGGGCCTGGTTCAATTCCTCAAAGCTGCCGCGTGGAGTCGATGTTTGACTTTGCAGTTTCGTTGCCAAAAGTTCTTGCTGGGAACGCAAGGCTTTGTGCAATGGAACCACGGACAGACCACTTTCAGGATGAATATGCGAGCGATTGGGGGCGAAGCTTCCATTCAGAAAGACCAGGATATCCGCGTCGGGTATAAAGAAATTTTCCAAAGGCTTATCGCTGGCCGGATGCGCCTCATCCAACCATTGAAAATGGCCGCTGGTGATCGGACGCAGACTGGTATATTTCCAAGCTTCATCGCTGCGATTAGGAAAACCCTGTTCGGCAAAATTTTTATAAGCAGACGCACGCAGAGTTTTTATCCAATCGGGGGTCCAATCGGAACTCTTCAGGCTGTCGTAAACCTTTTCAATATTGGCTTGCATGACCGTCCTCTTTAGTTGAGCAGCCAATCGTAGCCGCGTTCCTCAATTTCCAGTGCCAGAGTATGGTCGCCGGATTTGACGATCTTGCCGCCCGCTAGAACGTGAACAAAATCCGGTTTAATATAATTCAAAATACGATGATAGTGGGTGATCATAACGATCGCGTTATCTTCGCTGCGAAGTTTGTTGACGCCTTCGGCGACAATGCGGAGTGAATCCACATCCAGTCCAGAATCAGTCTCGTCCAACAGAGCCAAGCGTGGGGCAAGAACGGCCATTTGAAGGATCTCATTGCGTTTCTTTTCGCCACCGGAAAGATCGACATTCAGCTGACGACTTAAAAAGTCGGAACCGATCTCCAGCATTTTAGCTTTGCCCCGCACCAATTGCTCAAAAGGCACTGCTTCCATGGCATCAACACCCTGGTGCTTACAGATTGAGTTGAATGCCGCCCTGAGGAATTCCAAATTGGGTACACCAGGGATTTCCACCGGGTACTGAAAGGCTAGAAAAATCCCTTCGCGGGCTCTTTCATCGGGTTCGAGTTCCAGCAGATCCTTTTGTTTGAAGTTCACTTCGTACTGAACAGATCCACCCGTGACTTCATAGTCGGGATGGCCGGCGATAACCTTGGACAGTGTGCTCTTGCCACTGCCATTAGGTCCCATAATCGCATGGACTTCTCCGGCGTTGACCTTCAGGGTCAGACCCTTCAGGACCTGCTTCTTATCAACACAAACTTCCAGACCTTGAATATTCAGCATGAAAAACTAGCCTCAACTACTTTTGGGTTTAACCGACGGATCCTTCGAGTTTCATTTCAAGGAGCTTGACAGCTTCAACGGAGAACTCCAGTGGCAGCTCCTTGAAGACTTCCTTGCAGAAACCGTTGATCAGCAGACCTATCGCCTGCTCTTCATCGATACCCCTCGATTTCAGATAGAAAACCTGTTCCTTACTAATCTTGGATGTCGTGGCTTCGTGTTCCACGACGGCGCTTTGATTCTTCACTTCAATATAGGGATAAGTGTTGGCACTGCATTGATCGCCCACTAAAAGAGAATCACACTGGGAGTGATTGCGAGCGCCTTCCGCGGATTCCATAATCTTGACCTGTCCGCGGTAAGTATTAGATGATTTTTCGGCCGAAATACCCTTGGAAATGATGCGACTGCGGGTGTTTTTGCCAATGTGAATCATCTTGGTGCCTGTATCGGCCTGCATCATATTGTTGGTCAGCGCGACCGAAAAGAATTCACCGCGTGATCCATCGCCCTGAAGAATACAACTCGGGTACTTCCAGGTAATCGCCGAACCTGCTTCGACCTGAGTCCACGAAATATGCGAATTTTTGCCGGCACAAAGACCGCGTTTGGTCACAAAGTTAAAGATACCGCCTTGGCCATTTTCATCACCGGAATACCAATTCTGAACCGTCGAATATTTAATTTCGGCGTCATCAAGTGCGATCAGTTCCACCACCGCTGCATGGAGCTGATTTTCGGCCCGCTGAGGCGCTGTGCATCCTTCCAGATAGCTGACTGAGCTGCCTTCCTCGGCAATGACGAGCGTGCGCTCGAATTGTCCCGTGCCCGCGGCATTGATCCGGAAATAGGTGCTGAGGTCCATTGGGCAAGTCACGCCTTTGGGTATAA
Organism: Oligoflexus sp.; assembly: GCA_041737755.1. Taxonomy (GTDB): domain Bacteria; phylum Bdellovibrionota_B; class Oligoflexia; order Oligoflexales; family Oligoflexaceae; genus Oligoflexus. Next base: position 4,110 of record JBGSRE010000082.1, on the reverse strand, counting down.
AACAGAACGATCCATCGGTAAATACCGCGGAATTAAGCGCAGCATAGAAATTGTCCTTATAAGGAACAACTTTGCCGAGATATTTCTGGACTATGTCGGGATATTTTTGCAGAGCTTCGGAAAGGCTGCAGAAGTAGATGCCGAGCTTTTCCAAATCCTCTTGATGAGTCGTTCCAATCGAAACACTATCAAATACAACATCCACGGCCACGCCGGAGATACGTTGCTGTTCGCCGAGCGGAATCCCCAGTCGATTGAATGTGGCCAGCAGTTCCGGATCGATATCGTTCAGACTTTTAGGGCCATCGCCTTTTTTCTTAGGCGCGGAATAATATTGGATGGCTTGAAAGTCGATCGGCGGATAGCTCACCTGGGCCCATTTTGGTTCTTCCAAAGTTTGCCAATAGCGGAAGGCTTTAAGGCGGAATTCTAGAACGAACTCAGGCTCTTCCTTGATCGCAGAAATGCGCCGAATGATGTCCTCATTCAGACCCTGAGGAAATTCTTCGGTTTGGACATCGCTGACAAAACCGTACTTATACTCTCGGGGTGATAGCTGATTTTTTTTGGTGACTTCGGACATATTCTTTTCCTCATCCCTTGGTTCAGGGGCTCACGGATGTATCGAGCAGTCGCAAGGGCTCACGCCCTTGGCGGCATTCTCGGACACCGGTCATGGAACATACTTTTTCTTCTAGCTGGAATTGCTCGACGAAATCACCCAAATTCATCTGGGTCAAAGAGCGTCGAACATTATCGAAAATAAATTGCCAGGGCTCTTTTGCCATGCAAGATCGAGTAAATTCGCAGCCAGTGTGTTCATCGACACATTCGACTGGATAGATACCGTCTTCAACGGCTCGAAATATTTCCCACATATTGATGAGGGCGAGTTTTCGACCAATGCGATAGCCGCCTGTTCGTCCCCGCACACTTTCGACTAAGCCGTCACGGCGTAATCGAACCAGAATCTGATCCAGATATTTCGACGGAATACCCTGCCGGTTGACGATCTCCTGTCGGCGAACAAGTGCGTCATTGTGGTTATAAGCCAAATCCAGCATGATTTTGAGTGCGTAGCGACTGCGTGATGTTAGGTTCAAAGCCCTACTCCTCCTGCTTCTTAAGCAGCTCTATCCCATGAAGAGCGTTAATGTTTAGCGGAAAGCTATACATTAGGCAACTCCAAGATAGAATGTTGACCAAATTAGTCAAGTATTTCTGCGCTTTTAAAATTCAACGATAATAATGGCTTATGAAAACAAGCTCAAAACCATCGAAGAAACCCGTTTGCTATAGATGCTTAACCTGCCCCCTGCTAGATCTGATGAAGCAGTAGGAAAGGTTTTTCTCCATGCATCCCGACCAAATAGTGGAACTGATTCGGCGGCACGGTACGCGCAGCCGAGAAAATTTACAGGTGGCGGATCGTCTGCGCAGTCTTCTGCCGCAGGTTTTACGTAGTCTGAAGCGTGGACATCAGAGCCGGGGTGCTGATGCAGAGAGACACGCTTTGAATGACCCCACGTACCGGGAGCGCATCGAAGAGTATCTGGAAGTGTACGCTGAAGGTCTGCAATCCAAAGTGCAGAGTGAAACTCATCGCATGCTCCTGCAAGCCTGGCAGACGCTCAATGCCTTTCATAGGGCGGCTGAGCAGAAAGAACAGAGACTCGCTCAGAGCGGCAAAGCTTCCAACCCTTCCGTTTTCTAGATCCGCTCGAATGCTCCCTACCGATTTGTATTTCAAGAAATCCTGAGGAATCATCCTCGACTTTCCTTGCAGCCCTTATTATTGTTAGGGACTCGATCATGCAAAGTCTTGAGCATGTTTTTTATTAAGTCCAGGGGGCCTACACGTGGAGATTCTGTTTAATATCGGCTTTGCGGTCATTACGATCGCCGTTTTCGCATACTTCGGCTGGAACCTGAAGTTGATTTGGGATCGCATGCATAAGGGCGTCGGCAAGGAAGAAGTACGCACAGACAACTTTGGCCAACGCGTCGGCGAAGTTCTGCGCTTTGGCTTTATTCAAGAAAAAATGTTCCGCGATCCAGTTTCTGGCATTATGCATGCCTTTATTTTTTGGGGCTTTTTGGTCGTGACCGTCGGCACTGCGGAAACTTTGCTGGGCGGGATGATACCCCACTTTCATTTCGGCTGGCTGCTGGGTGAGGGGACTATATTCAAAGGCTTTCTGTGGTCGCAGGATCTCGGCAACTTCGTCGTCCTAGCCGCCATGGTGTTCGCAATTGCTCGCCGCCTGTTCTTCGCTCCCAAGCGCTTGGCAGTCCTGAACAAGGCATCCAAAAAAGATGCCATGGTGGTTTTGCTCTTTATCCTCGGCTTGGTCTATACCTCGATGGTTGGGCTGGGTTCGAAAGCTTTGGCAGGAATGATCCCTGGCGACGCCGTTCCCGTTTCCAAATTTCTTGCTTCCCACTTCAATAGCCTTGTCAGTGATTGGCATGTTTTCGATCGAACGATGCTGATTGCCCACGTGACGGTGCTGTTCAGTTTCGTCACTTTTTTGCCATTTTCCAAGCATCAGCATCTGATCTGGGTGTTTCCTAATATTTTCTTCCGCAATCACAAGGCTCGCGGCCGCCTCCGACCCATGGTCTTCGACGAGTCAGCGGAATCCTTTGGAGTCAATAATCCCACTGAATTCACCTGGAAGCAGCTGCTGGATGCCCAGACCTGCGTGGAATGTGGACGCTGCACGGAAGTGTGTCCGGCTAATACCACGGGCAAGCTCCTGGATCCTCGCAAGATCATGCATGATATGAAATACGCGATGATCGATCATGTCGAGAAGCCGGAAGGCGAGCGCACGCCGCTTATCAACGGTTTCACTACGACCGAGGAGCTCTGGGCCTGTACGACTTGTGGTGCTTGTATGGAAGCCTGCCCGCTTTATATCGAGCATATTCCTGCAATCGTTGACATGCGCCGCTACCTGACATTGACGGAAGGGAGCTTCCCTCCAGAATTGGCAGGAACCTTCAGAAACCTTGAAAATAACTACTCTCCATGGGCAATGGCACCGGCAACTCGTGCTGACTGGGCCAAAGGCTTGAATGTGACGACCATGGCCGAGAAAAGTGATGTCGAGTATCTGTTTTGGGTTGGCTGCGCGGGCAGCTTCGACGATCGCTATAAAAAAGTTTCCAAGTCGATCGTCAACATCATGCAAAAAGCGGGTATCAGTTTCTCGATCCTCGGCACCGAGGAAAAGTGTAACGGTGATACCGCTCGGCGTCTGGGTAACGAGTATCTGGCCGATGCCGCCATTCGGGAAAATGTCGACACTCTGAGCAAGTACAAGGTGAAGAAAGTCGTGACGGGCTGTCCGCACTGCTTTAACACGATCAAAAATGAATATCCGGACTTCGGCTTCCAAGCCGAAGTCGTTCACCACAGTGAACTGATTTCGCATTTGGTCAAGGATGGCAAAATTAAGGCTCAGGAAGTTCCTGAATCGGCGAAGAATGTTACCTATCATGACTCCTGTTACCTGGGTCGACACAATGAAGTTTACGAAAGCCCAAGAACTTCTCTGACCCAGTTGCCCGGCGTGAAGTTGACTGAAATGCCTCGCAATAAGGAAAAAGGTTTCTGTTGCGGCGCGGGCGGTGGACGCATGTGGATGGAAGAGCATGTTGGAACGCGAATCAACGTCGATCGTGCGCGTGAAGCCATCAAAACAGGCGCCACGACAGTTGCAACAGCTTGTCCATTCTGTATGACCATGATGAATGATGGTGTTAAAGACGAAGGCAAGTCGGACTCGGTACAGGTTCTGGATATTGCTGAGATCATCTCCGACTCTCTAGGAAAATAAAGCTCTCGCCGTTGACTTTGATTTGAAATCCGCTGGATACGCAGGATAGCTCTGAAGAAGAGCCTCCTGCCCTTGTCCAGCGGGCATTCCCTCACCTTTATTATCAGACCAAAACCCAGCACCAGCGAATTTGCTTTGGGATGTGCCGCCCTTCCTGTCAGGATAGGAGCTAGCATTCTTCGCCAAATATCCTTTTTTCGGGGGTGACATGATAAGAGCTCTGAAGCGAGCCGCTCTAAGTGCGGCTATTTTTTGCATGGCTATG
>JBGSRE010000059.1:0-9335 GCA_041737755.1 Oligoflexus sp. | reverse complement strand
GGCGATTGGCGGTTATTTCCAGACCTCATTATATCATGGAAGGCAGGTCTGGGTTGGGCCTTTGATAAAAGTACCTTGCTGGATCGCAGGCCTCGCCTCTTTGAGTTGGGTTTGATTAAAATATAAAAGTATGGAGAATTCCCGGCGATACGGGGTTGATGATCCATAAAGTGAAGGCGAGGCGAGGATCCAAAACTCAAGGAGTGTGAGAACCCTGCCGAAGTAGAAAAGGCACCAACTTAGACATTGTGAGACAGGGGTCTGTATGCAGGACTTCAGCGAAAAGCTGGAAGAAGAAATTCTTGGTCAATGGGGACATCAGAAGCCTCTTCCGGATCGCATTTATTTTTTTAAAGTCCTTCGCCGCAACCTAGGTCTTCTCTGTATGGGGACCCTGGTCACCGGTGCCTTGGCCTTGACCATTCCCTTGCTCGTCGATAACACCTATAAATCCAGCGTCTACGCGATATTTGATCACGTCGATGTTTCGGGTTCTGGTATTGGCACTTCGCCTCAGGTTCGTTACAATACCGTGGCCCGATTGTTTCGTGCCAGGTTCGAATCGCAGGATTTTCTGACTGAAATCGCCAACAAAATGGGTGGTCGGGACGTCTTTATGCGACAAAGCCCGCTCATGCAATTCCTGCCCAAGGCTACCAAAAGTAAACTCAGCCTCATCGATGCCGCAGAGGAAGAGACAGACGAAAAGGTGATGATGACCCGCATCCTGGCCAAGCAGTTGGATGCCATCCCTGAACCAGAATCCGGAGTCCTCACACTCACCGCCTATACCCATTCGCCTAAACTTTCCCAAAGTATGGCGAACCAGTCTATGGAGCTGTTTATTCGCAAGGAATTGGACGAACAGATCCGCAGTCTTGATATTAAACTCAATTTTTTGCAGAAAAATATCACGAGACCCCCAGAACAAAAAATTCTCCGCAGCAGGGGCGAAGGCAAAGAAAGCCGAGCAACGCGAGTCGATAAGTTGCAGGCTGAAGACAAGGGCCGGGAGCTAGAAGATCGTTTGCGCACGCTCAATAGTCAAATCGATAGTATCAAGAGCGATCGTGACCAGGCCATGACCGAAATCAAGCGTGAGATGGTTAGGTTGCAGACAACTCTGCAACCTAACCATCCTCAACTGGTCGAAAAGCGTAAAGAAATGGATCTGATTGCTTCGCAGTCTATCAATAATGAATCGAAAGTCGGCGCTAACCTGGAAGTGGTGAGAGCACAGCTAAGGGCTTTGCGATCGTCGCAACCCATGGGTTCGGACGTCACTAATCTGGATATTCGAGATTCCCAGGATTATCAAGGAAGTTTCTTTGTAGCGGTTTCTGACCGTATCAAAGATATTGAACTGGAGCGAAAAAACCTAACGCGGCAAAAAGATGATCCGCTCCTGCGCACTCGCCTTAGAATTATCTATCCCGCTGCGTATGAGCCGAATCCCTACAAGAATAATCGCCGCAATATAGCCCTCGCGGTGGCTGCGGCGGGAGCCGGAGCCCTCTTTGTGCTGGTGATTTTTCGGGAATTGCGCAATCCGCGGGCTCGGGATGTCTGGCGGATTGAACGCAGCACCGGTAAATCGATCGTCGCCCAGATTTCGCTCAAGAGCGCGAATGAATTCGTCGACATTACTCCGAAATTGGCTGATCAGCTGCGTTCTCATCTGTCAAAAATCAGCAAGGTCGACGATGCTGCGCGTACTCTTTTGTCTTATCGGCGGCTGGAACTGGCTATGGAGCGAGGCTGTGAGGGTCGAATCGTGATGCTGATCAATGCCGGTCCGTTTGATGAGACGGCTCAGGTCATCAAGAACTTTTTGAATATCTACGCAACCGATCATCAAGATGACTATCTTCTCATCGACTGTAACCTGCAAGATCCCGTCTATCGCAAGATCGGTGACGGTCCCGACCTCGTGGATTTCTGGGAGGGTAGGGTGCCCTTTGAGAAGGTCGTGCTGCCTCGGGAAGACTTAGAGGGCTTTGCCTTTGATGTGATTCCGCCTATGCCCAAGCTTAGTGGCGAAAAGACTCGGTCCTTTCGCGAGGATCGCATCGAGATGGCTTTGGGCAAGATACCCGCTCATTACAAGAAGATCTTTATCCGGGCCATGCCGGAGTCGCATTTTATCGAGAATATGGCTCTTTTGAAGGTATCGACCGATGGCTTTGTCTTTGTCGATGCCAGCAAAACCAATTATTTCGACCTGCAGCGAACGCTGACGCATTTGCGTTCAGAAAAGCTTCGTGGTCTTGTGGCTTTGGGAACCTGAAGTATGATGGCAGCCAAGGAAAAACCCAGTGTCTTGCCGCGAGCTTTGCTCATCCTCTTCGGAGCGGCTTTGTTTCTGGATATTCCTGCGTCACGCGCCTATTACGAGCACAACGCTTGGACCGAACAGTTGGGTCGGTATCTGTTTCATGGTATTCATGAGGTCTATAAAATTCCCTTATCGTTTACCCTCTTCGAAGTGCTGAGCTATGCTGCGGCGGGACTTATTCTGGTGCGTTGGGGCAGTCAGCGCTCGCGATTTTGGCTGCTCCTGGCTCTGAGTGCGATGATCATTCCTTTAGCCTGTGCCTTTGGGGCAATGACGGGTGTTCTGCGTGGCAACACTCTCAGTCTTGCCTTCAGTCAACTGCACTTCATCCCTATGATTCCGGTCTGGATGGTCATTGGCTATTATCTGGGTACCCGGCCGATTGAATTGATTCGCGCCGCTCGTATTCTTTTTTGGGTTTGCATCTGGCGTAGCCTCTATGCGATTTATGTCTTTCTTTTCGTATACAGCGGGACGATGGGCACGCGAGAATTTTTGATCGATCACGCAAGTTCCAGCTTTCTGGCTGTGGGGCTTGGCTACGCTGCCTTGCAAGGCTTTACGAATCGCCATCGCTGGAATGTGTTGCTGTTCTATAGCCTGGCCGTGTTCCTCATGCTTTGGCCCTATCTGCTGAACGATCGTCGCACATCCTTTGTCGGATTGCTGGCTGTGGGCGTGCTGCTACCTTTAATCTTGCCACTTGGCTTTCGTCTGCGGCTCCGCCTGGCATGGCGTTGGGCGATGGTTTTCGGTTTGCTGGCCCTATTTGCTAAAGCCACGCTGAGCCAAGATGCAGGGAGTATTGGGGGAGCCTTGCGAAGCCTTGGGACAGAGCAATTCGAACAGTTGGACTATCGTCAAATCGAGAATTACAATCTGATGATCGGCGTTATTGAAACACCTTTACTCGGCTTGGGATTTGGTCGTCGATTTCCTCAGGCGGTGCCGCTGGCCGATATTTCATTTTCCTTCGAACTTTTTGATGCGATTCCCCATAACACCATGCTGTTTATGTGGACTTTCGCCGGACCTCTGGGAATCGCTGCTTTGGTGACAGCCAGCACTTTCATAATGACGATAATTTCGAGAGTTGGCATTCAGGCGCGAACCCGTCGAGAGTTGATGCTGGCTATGCTGGGATTAATCGCACTTTTGCAATGGATCATGTATGTAAGTTTCGATATGGGTCTTTTAGAAAGCAGGATATCCATGCTGTTGGGTGTGTTTGCTGGAGGACTCTTTCCGGTCTATGGTCGTATCCTGGTGGAGCAAGCTTATGCGAAGTACAAAAAGTCTTTTCCTGTGGATCCCGCTGCTGGCAGTTTTCAACCTGTGGGCGTGCGCCCGTAATTATGCTGGCAATGACCTTAAGCTGGCGCCTCGAGGACGCACCTTCAATGCGCAGGGGGAATACATTATTGGGCTCAATGATCGCCTGTCTATTCGGGTGCTCGGTAGCAACGATATCAATGGTGAATTCCTCGTTACCCAGTCAGGGATTATCAGTCTTCCCTTGATTGGTGCCACCCAAGCCGCTGGTAAAACTGAAAAAGAACTTTCGCGATTGATGACAGAACAGTACAAAACCTATCTGAAGAATCCAGTCGTGTCGGTCGGTGTCATTGGCTATGAGAGCTATAAGATCTATATCACGGGCGAAGTGCGTAAACCGGGAGTCTATAGCTTCCAGGAAAAAACGACTCTGCTGCAAGCGATTGCCACGGCGGGTGGCCTGGGTGAATTTGCTCGGGGATCCATTATTCTGCATCGGATCGGCAAAAGCGGTACGATTGAAAAATTTGTCACCGACTACGACAAGGTCCTGAGTGGCGAAAATCGTTTGGATGGATTTATCTTAGAGCGCGGTGACGTACTCAACGTCTATTGAGGTGAAGCATGTTCGCAAATGCTTTGGTGCTTTTTCTTTTGGCTTGTATGGTGCTGCCGGGGCTCTGGCTGGCTCGTCAGCAACGGGCACTCAATCCAAAACTCTGGCTCTATATCATGCTAGCGAATACGCTACTCTTTGCAGCGTTGGGTGTTCTCTTTAAGCTCATGCCTTGGATGATTGACCCGCGAGTCCATTTCTAAAGGCTTTGCTTCGGTAAACGCCACAGAACCGTGGGTTGCCCTGGCTGGCTTTGCTTGTCGGCACGGGTAGCATTGGTTTTCTGGCCATGCTAGGCAGAAGCCGCATAACCCTCTATGGCATTATTATTGGTCGTTACAGATAGTTAGTTTCTGGCGCTTAAGCGCCAGAAACTAGTTACGAGTGATCAGGTATTGCTCAAAGAATTCAAACGGATCACCAAAGTAATTTAACCAGAACTTGACGGGATAAGAGCCCGACTCAAGCCATGCCCAGCTAGGCTGACAGCTCCAAGGTTCTTAGGGCTTTGGGAACAGTCAACTACCTGCCTCTCGAGAGGCAGGCATGGGCAAAGGAAACGGACTTAAGGCTTTGTTGATCAGTCTCAGTCCGCAAGGACTGCGTTACTGGTGAATGACATAGGGTCTAGCGAGTTCAGGTTTAAGCTTGGGACGCAGAGTGTCGACCGAGAAAAGGCCATCCGGCCTTGGTCCCAAACAAATCTTGGTATAGATGCGTGCCAAGGCAATGCCATTGAGAACGAAGCCAAACGCCATAATCAGCGAGAAGGCTGCATATCCCTCTCGAATGTGCCGGAGAAGCATATCCTCGCCGATAAAAGCAGGTCCGATAGGAAAAGCAGCCAAGAGCAAAAATGCCAGAAGCAGCAGGTAAGACAAACCTGGGCTGAGCTGCATGGCCCCGCCCCACTGTTCCAGATCAAGCACGCGCTTTTCCCGTCGCTCTAGGCGACTCATCACGAAACCACCGAGGATCCAAGCCGGAACCATTCCTGAAAAATAAAGCCAGGAATCGGCGTCGAATGATTCATCAGCAAGTGAGATGATGATGCCCATCAACAAACTGCTCAAGCCAATCGCATGCCAGGCTTTGCTTGCCGACAGCCGCTCGGTGAGCCCCTCAATTGAAGCCATGATCATGATACCGGTGAGCGCCACGATACCGATATCACTGTGCTGAGGATAGAGATAACTCAGCATTGTCACGATAAGGACCAAGGCGAGGGTAGCAGCCCGATTGTTTAAGAGCTCAAGCTGTCTGAAAGAGCGTCCCAACCAAGCCAGAGGCTTGACGAAGAGAGCTTCGAGACTTTTGAGAAGATAGGCTTCTTCAATTGCGAAAACATAGAGTGTGCTCCGCCAACGAAGAGGCAGCAGTCGTTCGAAGGACCAATCAGAGAGGGTAAGGAGCCTCCCATGATGGCCTTGCATCTGCAGCAGATGAACAACGGCCGATGGCGACACCAGCAGTTGATAGCAGCGAAGACCTGCATTGCCAGCAAAGTGCAGCAGCGCGAGCTGGGGAAATCCCAGAGCCAGTTCGATAAACATCAAACCCACCTGAGTGATAGATGCATAGGCGATCTGGCCCTTGATGTTGGACTGAGCTCGGCCGCATACAGTGGCGATAAGCACCGAGATCCCACCTTCAAGCCCAACGATCCAAGGTATATAAGGAATCGCCTGCCAAACAGGAAAGAGTCGCAAGAGGAGGAATACTCCAGCATGGATCGAGAGAGCACCATAGAAAATAGCACTCGAAGGCGTTGGTCCTTCCATGGCGCGAGGTAGCCAAAAGCAGAAAGGAAACTGCGCAGACTTGCCAATGGCTCCTAAGAGGATGAGTAGGCCGAAGGCCGCGAGCAGGACCGGACTAGCTCCGAGTAGCTGTCCCGAAGCGGCTAGGTCTGTGAGCTGTAGAAAACGCTGACCACCTTCCCAAAGCAGATGGCTCATCCAAGCGCCCAGGAGGATCCCCACATCGCAAATACGATAGACGGAATAGGCCCGTAAAGCATTCTGAACACTCGCCGCCCGTGAGCGATAAAAGCCGATCAGGAGGAAGGAGGCTAGTCCAACAATCTCCCAGCCTGCAAAGAGTGTATCCATGGACCCTGATAGTACCAGAACGGTCATACCTAAAAGAAAGCCGAGCAGAGTGACGAAAAAACGTGTGTAGCCAGGTTCTCGGTGCATGTAGTAGGACGAAAATCGCATGATGATTGAGGCGAGATAAGCGGTCATTCCCAAAAATACTGCAGTGACGTGATCAAAGAGAAAGGAAAACTCAAAGCCATGCTCACCATTCTGGTAGAAAGCTGGCAAGACCCATTCAAAACTCTGAAAACCAGTCGCGAGCCAAAACCCAATGAGACCGATGACAGCCGCATCATAAATGCCGATCGTGAGCAGCAAAAGCCGAGTCGTAAGTTGCTCCGATCCGCGGGCGAAAGTAAGCAGTGAGGCTGCGCCCAGGCAAGGCATAAGAAAAGTTATGAGGATAAGGATCATCATAAGAAGCTTCCTCCGATAGCATGCAGCGGTATGTTGCCATTCCGATCGGTGATGATAGCAAGTGAACTGATACTCTGCGGAAGCTTTTCTTCTCTTCCAAATTGGAAAGTAAGAAACTCACCCTGCTCGAATACGAAGACTTCCCCGGTTTTCGGACTCAAGCAAGCCAGTCGCACCCAATGATTGCCGATCCATTCAGCAAGTTGAGAATGGCCCTTCACCAGATGGAGCAGCACCTCAGGCTCTTGCTCCACGACGACCATGAGCCTAAGCGGGTCATGAACTTCAGTCATTTGAGTCGGCAGCCCGGTGAGAAGATCGCCTTCAACCCCATGGGCCACTCCGATGAGTCCAACGACATTCTGTGGCAGTTTTGAGCCAGCTCCATACACCTGGCTGTCAACCCGCGAGAAGTAATACTCGAGATTAATACCCCCACACACGGGGACCACTGCTCCGAGTATCCCAAGCAGAACTTTTCCATCACGATCCTGCTCCACATCGTAAGAGTGGAGGAAGCAGCGACGATCCAGGAACAGGCCCTTGGTAAGATCCCGACGTCCGACGATGCACATAGCGTTCGAAGCATGATTCAGTTCGGGCCGCGGTTCAAAAATTGCAGAAGCTCGCTGGCGGACATGTGCTTGTGCATCTTTAAGCGAAAGCGAATGCCCGGCAAGTGCGAAGCGACGGCACCGCTCCTTGGCATTCCGTTGCAGCGCCTCGGTCAGCGTCTGCTGAAAAGCTAGGGCGATACGCCGCTGTTCAGGGGCTAAATCCGCCTCACCGAAAAAACGAAGATCATCGCGGGTCGTGTCGTGGAATGCTCCGATGAAGTGGGTTTCAGCCGGGATCACGATGCCGCGTGTCTTGAGAATAATCCGCACCTCTCTTTGATTAGCCATTGCAACAAAGGCTCGGGCATTCGGTGCTCCGGGTCGACCCGAACATGCACCGCAGTCATAGGCAGCGAAATAAGGATTGTTAACACTGCTCGCACCATGGGCAACGATAACCATCAAAGGCGAGAAATCTTGCTGACAGCCGGTCGCTTTGAGAACAGCCTCCACTCGATCAGCCATTTCTTCTGGCGAATAACCGATCCAATGACCCTCGTCCGTGCAGGCATCACCTTGCCTTAAGAGATGCAGATCACCTTGGGGATCGATTCGATTGAGCAGTTCATCGGTCGATCGCCGCAACGAAGGCCGGAACACCAGAGTAGCGAGGCGCAAGGTGTACCAGAGACCCAGAACCTGTGTCATCAGCCAGCCACGAAAAAGAGTATTGGCCGGTGCAAGATGCAAACGCTTCATAAGACGCGGTTTGAGTGGGACTCTGGGCATCGATGACGCTTCTATGACGATAAAGCGCGGCTTCATGGGTGCGGGACACAGCTTGGTTGGACGGCTGTCATGCGCTCCCTGATAATAAAAATCGATTCCAAAAAAACCAGCCGTAGCCCAGGTTTTAACGGTGGGATCCACTTCTTCAATATGCCGACGGAGCGAACATTCTCGATCATCGATGCAGAAGAAGGCTTGAACCTCGGAGCGGACGACTGTTCCGCTCACGCGATGGGTCTGATTGCGACTGAGACCATGCAGCACATCGCTATAATAAGTCCACTCCCAAGCTTCTTGCCAAATTTTCAGCATGACTTGCCGCTCATCCAGCTTCACCCGCCTTACTTCTGGTCCAATCGGGGGTGGAGTTTTGGGGACGAGAGGAGCAAAGTTCTCACCAAGCACAGCAGCATGCGCACCCCACTCGAGTAGCAGTTCAACCGCAATCACCTCCTTAAGGGAAATGGTCCGACGATCTGTCAGCAGCGCTGGATCGCGCTCGATCATCGCCACCATTCCCGACCAGCCAGGATGGGCAAGTACGATATCGAGCAAGTAGGATTCATAATGAGCCGGATCACTGACAAGACGCTGGAGGCAAGTAAGGATAGCTTGATCAGGCGTCCCGCCAAACAAACTAAGGCAGAATTTTTGTCGCAATGTTCCTAATGGAAGGGCGCTCTCTCGGGCGAGGCACCCGACAGTTTCCCAGAAACTCATCTGGGCGTGCGGCATTCGCCAAATAGCTAATCCCTGATCGAGAAAGTTAGCAAATAGCCGAAAGAGCAGTGGATGCACGCGACTCGATAGGTCGACCTTGGTGCGGCTGAACCATTGACTTCTGACGGATACCTGCCTTGGGCCAGGAGATTCGTCATCCGTCCCTAGCTTCGGGTCGAACAGCTTCTGCCTAAGAATCTCTTGGTAACTGCGGTCGAGCGTATGAGCCGCTAGACTGCGCTCGATCGCTGCTTCGCTGATACCGCCCTCTTGATAAATTGTTTGGAAAGAGCCGAGATCAAGATAGTTGCGCGATCCATAAAGCTCTTCAGCCAAAGCGAGAGCTTCATGAAAAGGCCTATCCTGCATGGCATGCAAGGTGTTGTGATGGATGAAATCTTTGAGCGGCCCTTGGGCCGGCAGCCAGTGGGCAATGCGGTGGAGGACATCGTTCAAAGCGAAGCCATCTCCAGGAGATGCAGGCTGATAGTTCGAATCGTGGGTCACAGTGCGATCTCCTTTGGCAT
>JBGSRE010000022.1:0-3380 GCA_041737755.1 Oligoflexus sp. | reverse complement strand
AAGGCATAGCTGGTGAAATAGGTCCTGCTGGTCCTCAAGGCGCTGCTGGTCCGCAAGGCATAGCTGGTGAAATAGGTACCGCTGGTCCCCAAGGTCTTACTGGTGCTCAAGGCGACAAAGGTGATGCAGGAGCTCAAGGCGCTGCTGGTCCCCAAGGCATAGCTGGTGAAATCGGCCCTGCTGGTGCTCAAGGTTTGAAGGGCGATACGGGTGCAACTGGTCCGCAAGGTATCGCTGGTGCAACCGGTCCTGCCGGTGCTCAAGGTTTAAAGGGTGACACGGGTCCAAAAGGTGAAGATTTGGTGGTCGCAAAGACAGCTATTGATTGTACGAAGCGTGTCAACGAGGGAAGGTTCTTCTATGAATCGGGCAGCTTTGGAGCCGCCGGTAAATTTAAGGGTTGTATTTGTACACCAGGTACTTCGGATTCAGGGTGTTCAACGAAAATTTTGACTCTCCAATAATTGTTCGGAGTTTGTATGAAGGTTTACCACTTGATTCTTGGTTCGCTGTTAGCAGTTGCCTCGATGGTTGCTTGCAGTAAAAAAGAGAGTAAGAGCGAAGATTTGAAGGCGAGTTTCGGTCAAGTGGTCCCAACTGCGGGTGATCTTCCTGAATGCACAACAGATTTAACATCCCATATTTTTTGGGTTGAAGCAGAAAGTAAGTTTGTCATTTGCAATGGCACAGGCTTTGCCGATTTCAAAGGTCAACAAGGTCCAACTGGAGATAAAGGTAATGATGGAACCACAGGAGCGACAGGAGAGACAGGTCCTGCTGGTTCTGAAGCTAACTCGGGTGTTTGGCTCTATGACGGGAATGATAAGCTGATAGGCTTGGTTATTGACACATCAAAACCTTTGGTGCTGCTTGAAAATGGCGGTCTTATGAGGATTAATCTTAAGACAGGGGCTTATCTGTCTGCGGTAGCTATTTCGGAAACTGGATCGCTATCTGATGAAACCGCCCAGTGTTACACAACTGCCGCTGACTGCAATTCCGCCTGCTATCAGCTGGAGTACAACGGCAACATTCATCTAAATCCTATCAAAGGATCAATCTACAATAAACGTGGGGTATTCTATATGGCCACGGGGAGAGAGATTTTAGGGTCCAACATTCCCCTCCAAGGCAGAGATAATCCTGGTGGAATCTGTGACGACTTAGGCGCTCCTCAGGTCGGTGACGCTTATCCAATAACAACACTTTATTCACTACCAGAGGGAATTTCGTTCCCGCTCACCTTACCTCTTTATCTCGGTAAGAAAAATCCCTAAATGATTTGATGAGCAGTAGAATAAAGAACACTTATGCCTCGACGATAAACCCCGCTCCGCGGGGTTTTTTTTATTCCCCCAATCCAAAAAAAAAGACCCCCGCGTTCAGCGGGAGTCTGCAAAACACTCGGAGATAGGAAGCAAGTCTCAAGCTCACAGTCTGGCGATTTGTCCGGAACCTTGTTCAGGCGCCGCTCCGTGTCCTGCATCCAGGTCGAGACCCAGGGCCTGTTTCAGCACCTCTTCAACTCGGCTGACAAAGACGAATTCCATTTCGTCGCGGACTTCCTGAGGAACATCCTGAATATCTTTCCGGTTTCTTTCCGACATCAAAACTTTTTTAATCCCAGCTCGATGGGCAGCCAGGACTTTTTCCTTGATACCACCCACAGCCGTCACAGCACCGCGCAAGGTAATCTCACCCGTCATCGCCAGACTGGGATTCACCGGTCTTTGCGAAAACAGCGAGGCCAATGACGTGAGCATCGTCACACCCGCCGACGGCCCATCTTTGGGAATGGCACCCGCCGGAACGTGCACATGAACATCCGTTTTTTCATAATCCAACTGCGTTTTCAAACTCGGCAGCAGCGAGCGAACATGGGTCATCGCAATTTGCACCGACTCACGCATGACCTCACCCATCTGTCCGGTCAAGGTAAGAAGACCTTTACCGGGCATAGCTTTCGCTTCGATAAAGAGTATGTCCCCGCCCATCGGCGTCCAGGCCAATCCTGTAACCACACCCGCAGGCATGTAAGTTTCAGCCAGTTCCAGAGTAAAGGGTTCCGTGCCAAGTAGTTTCTCCAAATCACTTACCTTAAGCTGGAGACCTGTTTCACTCTGAATAATGGCCTCGGTCGAACCGCGAATCAGCGCGGCCAGTTTACGCTTCAGTTCACGAACACCAGCCTCACGGGTGTAGTGAGTTATGATTCGCAGCAGGGCCTCATCAGCCAAATTCAGTTGAGCTGGCTTCACCCCATGCACTTCCAATTGCTCCGGCCACAGATGCTGCTTGGCAATGTGCAGCTTCTCGGCCGTGGTATAACCAGCAATCGAGATAATCTCCATCCGATCCCGCAAAGGACCGGGTATGTTTTCCAAACTATTGGCAGTGGCGATAAACATCACCTGCGACAGATCGTAGGGAACCTCCATAAAATGATCACGGAAACTATTGTTTTGCTCGGGATCAAGCACTTCCAGCAAAGCTGCAGCGGGGTCACCGTTGTAGCTCGTCGAAAGTTTGTCAATCTCATCCAGAAGGAAAACGGGATTATTCTGCTTGCAAGTTTTCAAAGCCTGAATGATCCGACCCGGCCTTGAGCCTATATAGGTTCGGCGATGGCCACGAATTTCCGCCTCATCTCGGACGCCGCCGAGACTGGCGCGCACGAATTCACGGCCCATCGCTTCGGCAATGCTGCGACCTAAACTGGTTTTACCCACCCCGGGAGGGCCGACCAAGAGCAGGATGGAGCCTCGGAAATTTTCTTTCAGTTTCAACACGGCCAGATGCTGGACAATGCGATCCTTGACTTTGTCCAAACCATAGTGATGGAGATTCAAAATCTCGCGAGCCTTTGGTAAATCGATATCCTTTCGAGCTCCTGGTTTCCACGGCAAGTTCAGCAAGAGATCCAAGTAGTTTTGCATACCGGGGGCTTCCGGAGAATTGCGTTCCAAACCGGCCAAACGCTGGGCTTCTTCCAAAGCCACCTGTTTGATTTCGTCAGGCATATCCGTGTGCTCATCAATTCGCTTCATATAGTTGTTCTTGGCTGCTGAGCCTTCGCCCAATTCATCCTGAATAACCCGCAATTGCTGTCGAAGCATCGCGTCACGATGCTGCTTGTTGAACTTGGTCGATACCTTGCGACCGATCTCGGCGCGGATTTCCAGACTCTGTCGCAGCCCCTTCATCGTCTCAAGCAGTGTCATCAGCCTTAGATTGAGCGAGGTTTCGCTGAGCAAGGCGGCTTTCTGCTCGACTTCTATTTCCAGATGAGGCGCGATCAGGTTGACCAAGAGTTCGGGGTCATCAATGGCTCGTAGCATATCGCCCACCTGCTTCATATTGCCAGGTAGAAAAGCGATGAT
>JBGSRE010000019.1:0-2123 GCA_041737755.1 Oligoflexus sp. | reverse complement strand
ATGGGTAGTGCACCGAGATCCATCGCAACGCTCTGGATAGTTTCTGGCGCTTAAGCGCCAGAAACTATCTAACGACAGACAGTCAGATTGAAAAATTGAGTTCAATCGTGAACCCATCAATTACTCCCGGCAAGAGAGTTGTTTTAGGTAGACTGGCAGCACCACCTACCGCTAAAAAAGGCGATCCAAAGGGCGGCTGCTATGAAGCTTGGATATCGAGCTCAAGAGGCAGATCCAACTCGTCCTCTGGCCCATCCGCCCTAAGCAAACGGATGGTGAACTCAGTGCCCTGCGTCCCCGGATGAGTCTTGATATCTCGGCTGCTGACTCGAACGTCCCCTCCGTACTGGGCGATATAAGAATGAGCGATTGGCAAACCGAAGCCCGTACCTCGTTCGCCTGCTGTTCCCAGTCGCGATGTCACTTCGTGCCCCTCGAAGATACGACCGAGAAGAACTTCGTCCATCCCTAAGCCATGATCCGCAAAGACGATAGAAACAGAGTCTTTCTCCTCTTGCACGGAGCATTCTATGCTTGATCCTACCAGACTAAACTTGATCGCATTGGACAGGAAATTGGATAGAACTTGAAAGACAAGGCCATTCTCTTCAGCAAAAACCCAAATGGCTTGCTCGAGGCCTTGCAAACTCAGCGAGATATTCTTTTCTTTCAACTTGTCTTGGTACATATCGAGAAGGGTCTCAAAACATTTCTGAAGATTGACCGGTATTATTGTGATGTCCTGCTTGCCACTCTGAACAGCTTCCAGATCTCGCACGTGGGAAATGATGCTCATCTGATGCCCGAGCGCTCTTTCGATTCTATCTAAAGATTGCTTGATAGAATCGGCGTTCTCTAGATTGGATTCAATTCGACGGCAATGTCCGGTTATGATCGAGATGGGATTGACTAGGTCATGAGCTATTACTTTCACCAGCAAATGAGCCTTGAGAGCATCATCAGCGAACTTAGCTTTTTCTCGACGTTCCTTTTCGGCTTTAAGAACGGCGTCTCGAGTCAATTGTTCTTTGCTCTGAATATCGAGCAGATACTCGACCTCTTTCTGCTGAATTCGGTTATACCTTGCTCCCAAGGCTAAGGACAGAAAAATCATTTCCCACAGAGAGCTGGCCATCATGAGCTTCACCTGGGCAAGACTAGAGACGTCCTCGCCCAAAATCTGAGTCAGCATATTGAAAAAGACCAGACCCAAGAACGGCAGCCAGGCGACTCCAAACAATATGGCCGATGTCGAACCTTGCCAAATAAAATGCAGCGTAATGATCAAGATGCTTAAGCAGGCCAAAGCTACTCCTAGATAAAGGCAGAGAATAACTAGGGTCGACAAAGTAAAAATTGAGATCACGGTCAATACCAAACAGACGCTCGACAGAAAGATACAGACCGAGTTCCAAAATCTATGGGTTTGCCCAAAGTCAAAATAGGCGCGAGTGAATAAGAGGACAAGGGCCGCCGACAGGGTTGGAAAAGAGACACTCAAAACCCGTTCTAAAATCGGACTGTCAGGCCACAGCAGGCGAAATCCCACAACAAACTCAGCGAGAAGAGTCAGCCCGCAAACCACTTCGAACAAGACGTAGAAGAGGTATGTTTTTTCTTTGAGCATCACGAGCAGAAAAAAATTGTAGAAAATGATCACAGCTACCGCACCGAGATAGACTAGGCCGATATTCAAGCTTCTTTGCGACAAGCTTTGCAACTGATCCTGCGTATAGAGATTGATCTCCACTTCTTTAGGCGTGACACTTTCAATCGCTATGAAAACTTCGACAGTGGATTGTTTTTCTAGCCAGAGCTGCACAGAAAAGCCATTGACTGGAAATTCTCTCTCAGAAAGTTTGGTCCATGAGTTAAACTCACCCTGACGGAGCAGCTCTGGACCCCTCATGATAAAAAATTGCCAGCGAGTCGCCTTAAAATCCTCACTGACTAAAGTGAATCTTTGCGCTTCGGATCCGCTATTCGACAGCTGCACACGAAGCCACAGGGTTGAATCGTCTATACCAAAGGATTGGCGCCTCTTATTGGCTTCCATGGGCAGCCATTCTAAATCTCGAATGGAGTTCGGTGCAGAAAATTGCGCTAAAGGATCGATGAGGTAC
>JBGSRE010001008.1:0-9803 GCA_041737755.1 Oligoflexus sp. | reverse complement strand
CAGCTCCTTCTGATTAGTTTCTGGCGCTTAAGCGCCAGAAACTAATCAGAAGGAGCTGCCACCACACATAAGCTTAAGGCTGGCTGAGAATCTCAGCAAACCATGAAACGGGCGCAAAGATCAAGGGACAGCTGCCATGGGTGTAGGGTCTGCTTGGATCGGGGCTGCGAACGATCACGCTGCTGACGGGTGCATCGGGGTTTAAGTTTTGAAAATGTGCCAGGGTCACTTCTGTGGCCTGAACGCCAACTATTTCATCTTCTGCACAATGATAAAGGCGAGTCGTGGTCTTGGGAACCCAGGTATCCCGATTCAAGCTTTGAATAATGAGCAGCTCGCGCAAAAGGCGCGCCTGGGCAATGCGGGGCGTGGCAGATAGGAAATCATCAAGATATTCCCCTTTGATCAGTTTGCGTGTTTCGACGGGCAGGCTTCGGTAAATTTGTTCGCTGCTTAAGCCGCTGCTATAGAGCTTTTGCAGCGACGCTTCGTCCAGTTCAAAGACGGAATCCAAGTCGATCACTGGCGCCAACCAGCGGTCATAAGCTAGCACCAGAAACGTGGTGTTCACTGGATTGGAAATTGGCCTAGACAAGGCGGCATTGGCGGCGACCTCCAGGTCATAGGGCCCGGCTGAAGGTGCTGAAGCCCTCACTGTAAACTCACCGGAATACTCAGTTTCCAAAGCCTTCTGCAGAGCCATAGTCGCGTAACCACCTTCGGAGTAACCTTTAAGGAAAAGAGGGCCGAGTTCCAGAGCCTCGTCTGCAACGAGCCGTCGAGTGGCACGTAGTATGTCAACTCCAGCCGGTACGTAGGCCTTGCTGATGAGATAGGGATGGAACAATTCTGCAGAACTTCCATAGCCGATGTAATCCATGACAGTCGTGATAAATCCCTGCGAAGCTTCGAAAAGCCCCTCGCCTGGATTCAAGGATGGAGCCTCTGCTTTGCCTGCAATCGTGCCATGCTGAAGGCTAATCCAAGGAAAACTTTCGGCATTGCTATCGGGTATGAGCACCAATCCTGAGGCTTGTGCCGGTTGGGCCAAATCCGAGGCTATTTGAGTTTGATAGACGACGCTGAAAATCTTCACACCATTGCGAGCCGTGAGGCCAAGGCGCTGAAAATTTGCATTCAGCTGTTCTTTGGTATAACTCGCCAAAAGTTTCGAGGCAAGCAGGGTGCCTCGGTCAGGAATGGAATCCTTGCCGCCAGCATAGCTCAAGGGAAGGGGCCATAAAAAAGCTAGGGAAAGGAACAGCCCAAAGAATCGGAGTCGAAAGCCGGAACGAAGCATAAAAACTCCTGGAAGTGAAATTTGGGATAAGTTGCTTTATTTTTATCATAAGTTGAGGAAAAAAGAGTGGGTCATAATCATCATACCCACGAGCCTACTGATCATTTTCTCATCGAGGATATGTTTGGCTGGAAGGAATGACAGGACATTGAGGACGGTTGGGGAGAATCGTGATGACAGTCAGACCTTTCGCATATCATGGAACACAGCGTCTCTTTTTGCTGTTTTTTTCTCTATGGGGGCAAATCGTTCTGGCTCAGGTGGGACTGTACACTCAAGTCATTGCGGCTCCTCAGGCCGAGCAACCATTATTAGATGCCGGACCAGAGGGCCGTTTCAAGGATGTGGAAACTCGTCTGATGGAAATCACCAAGGACTACCACTTGCTCGTTTCCCCCCTCTTTCAAAAGGCCTGTGCCGACTGCCATTCGGGTGATACGCAGTACCCCTGGTATTACACAGTGCCTGGGATCAATGGCTGGATTCGAAAAGATATTGATGAAGCTCGTGAGCACATGGAAATCTCCAATGGCTACCCATTTCAAAGTCACGCCACTCCGCTTGAAGATCTCAAAGCCGTAGAAAAAGTAATTCGCGATGGTTCGATGCCTCCGGCCCGTTATCGGATGATGCACCCCATGGCTCGTTTGAATGAGCAGGAAAAGAAGCGAATTACGGATTGGGCGAAACGGGGTCAGCTCCTTTTGCAGCAAAACCAATCCAGCTCAGTTGCCAAACCTTGATTTGAAAAAAGTCGCAGCCTCTCACAAGAGACTGCGACGAAGGGATATCAAAGCTTAAATTAGAGCGAGCAGAAACCAACAACTCCAGCAAGATCTTCGTTATCAGTTTTAGGAGATTTCCAGCGGCTCACAAGGGCCGGGAATTTACTGGTGACCACTTTGCAAAACTGAGTGCTGTCTCCACCATTCAGATAAGTCATGCCTGTGCTGATCGCCGTGTTCAGGATGCGGCTCAGGCTGGCTTTGGCGCCCAAGTCACTGAATTCGTCGGACTGCTTCATGGTTTGCAACCAGGCGATCGACATCTCGGCCTTCAGGATCGAAGAGTCTTTGCTTGGGTTGGCCAGAGCTGCTGCCGTGAAGACTGCGTCAGCGGTATGAGCCATAGCTGCTCCGACGATATGAATGCTCGAGAAGATAGGTTGACTGCAGCGTTCCACCGGATCTCTCGAAACGTTCCTCAGATCATCCTGCAAACTAAAGCTAAACACCTTGTTCCAAAGAGCGGAATCCCAGGTCTTGGCAAGACCGTTATAATAGACGTCCGAAGCAATGTTACGGTTTTTGGCAAAACAGCTGATGTTGAACATGTCTTTCGGCTGCTTCATCGTGTAGTAGGACCAAAGATCCGAGAAGCCTTCATTCAAAGCACCGATGAAGAACTGCTGGGTCTGCTGGAAAGCGGCTAGATTGGCAGTTAATCCAGGACTAGCAGCGATCTTACGGGCCGTATGCGTCGGCTGATGGAAGAGGTGCAAATCAGGATGTCGAGCGGAGTATTCGAGATAAGCTGCATAGCCGCTCGAGTTCGAGTCATTCATGATCGAATGGAATACGAAGTGACCAAATTCGTGCTGGAACACACCTGGGACAGACCACAGGGGAATACCGCCGAGCAAACCTAATTGCTTGGCTTCCGTGCTTTGTGGGTAGGAAATCAACTGACTTACTTTGCCGTTTGGCGAGAACACAGCATTGTCCGTCAAGAAGCTGGTTTCTTCGGTCGCTTTGTCATTCTTATCAACATTGCGTTCCACCAATTTTACGTCGATGGCAGCATTCAAGTTGATTTTTTGCAGAGCAGGCAATTCCACGTCACTGCGTGTGCGGCCCGCTTGGATCGCGAGATAAAGCTTATGAGCGGCGTCCGCTTGGGTCTTCATGCCAATTGCGGCGCCTTCTTTAGAATAAGGGGGAATGCTTTCGGCCGAGCGGCAGAGACTGACGATATATCCATTATTGATGTTTTCTGTTTCAATCGTTTGACGGAAGATATCTTTTTGGGCGCCACCGATAAAGGTGTCCTCTTCGATATTGGTCGTCGTTTCGATGACCTGGAGTCCCGTAAAAGCATTTTCGATTATAGCGTTGCTGAGATTGAGACCACGCGATGAATTGCAATTTGGGTCCACGCTGGGAACTGGAACCGGAGTTCCGTAGGATTCTTTGGTGAAAGTGTAGACTTTTTCCTTATTAACTTCGACGATCTTGGTTTTGGTTTTCGCTTCACAGCCGACTAGGAAAAGGGCAAGTGATAGAGAGATGAGGGCGAAGCCTTGAGTGTTCATGGCGGTGAATCCTTAAGTTTTGATAATCCGTGCTAACGCCTAGTCAGACGCGAGCGAGGGCAGATTATTGCAGCTCAAGATAGAAATACCATAATCTTGACTTTTTGTCGGGGTTTACTGGAGGCTATGAGGTGCCTTTTTTGAATCATTATTGCGGTCTGGGTATTTTTTATCGATGGACTCGGTTACCCGATGGAATTGAAGTCACAATTAGCGATGATGACTCTTGTTCTTCTCACGCGCAAATATTTTGATCAGCATTACCGCCGAGCATTCTGGATCTTTCTTGGATGCTGAAGATATCAAATAAATACATTAATTACAATGTGTTAAGTATAAATCGTCAAGTCTTTTCTTGATGGGTCGATAGCTCATGGGACTAGCTGAGAAGAAAATATGCAAAACTGGCTCATACTCATCCTTTTTCTCGTGCTTTTGCCGAATCCAAGTTTGGCGGAACCTATTGTTGTGCCCTTGAATGGGCACTTGTCGGGATTAGATATTTGGCCTTCCAGTGAATTTTTGGTTGATGCCCAAGGACAAAATCAACTTAAAGAAGCTCAGCAGAGGCAAGATTGGAATTCCACTCAGAATCACAGTCCTTCCTTTGCCTATGTGGAGGGCGCCCTTTGGATCAGAACCAAAATCTTGAATCCGGCACGGGAGCGACAGCATCTTCTCCTTGACCATGGGTATGCTCTCACGGATGAAATTCATGTCTATCTGATTGCTGCGGACGGGAGCTTGCAATCAATGGTAGGTGGTGATCGAGTGCAGGCCAAGGGTGCTGTCGCTGACGCCAGAAATCCGGCCTTTGATCTGCAGATTCCGATTGGCGAGAGTGAACTCTATATCAAGGTGCAAAGTAGAGCCTTGGTGAGTGGGAAATTTGACTTATGGAGCCCGTTGACATATTTCAATAGGGTCAATCGAGAATTGGTGATGGTGTCCGTTCTGCTAGGAGCCTTGGCTATCTTAGTGCTGTACAATGCATTTCTCTATTTCACCCTAAAGTCCAAGGTCTATCTTCACTATGTGGCCTATTTGCTGATGTTTTTGAGCATACAGATTGTTTTCTCTGGAGTGAGCCGCATCTACTTGTCCCATAGCAGCAATCCATTCTTAATCTGGTATTGGAATGAAGGCGTGCATCAAGCCATTAAATTGAGTGAAGCTTTTGCTTGCACCTTTGCTATCCATTTTCTCAATCTAGAGACGTATAAACCGACCTTTGCTCGTGTCCTGCGGATCACCTCTTGGTTTATGATAGGCAGTCTTGTGGTGGGGATGATCCTGCCCTATCGGCTGGACTCCGTCTTAGTTGTGGTATTGACGATTCTTACGACGATGCTGCTCTTGGCTATCGGTATTTGGGCCGCGATGCGAGGCTATCGTCCAGCCTACTACTACATTGCAGGTTGGGCTATGGTACTGATTGCCACCACGGTTGTCGCGCTGCGGACGACAGGTGTGTTTCCCATCAATCTTTTCACGACCTGGGCTCAATTGGGTGGTGCTACGATTGAAGGGCTGGTCCTTTCTCTTGCTCTAGGCGAACGCTATAATTTTCTGCAAGCTCGAGCTGCTGCGGATCGAGAAAATTCTATTAGTAAGCTCGTTGAAAAGGAAGCTTCCAAAACTCATAGCTACAGCCAGCTGGAAAAGATAATCTATCCCCATCAGTTGGATTTGATCAAGCAAGGGTTGGTTTTGGAACAAACAATGCCGAGCGGTCAGAGTGAAGCCTGTGTTCTAGCATTGGACACGATCAATAGCTCGAAGATCGATCGACAAAAAGCCCGAGGGTTTCTCAACGCCGCTTTTGCAAGCTGCTATCGGGAAATGCTTATGGGCTATAATAAAGAGCGCATGACAGCGAGTGCCTATCGATTGAAAGAGGTAGGCGATGGCTTTTTCTGCTCCATAGGTTTCCCCTTCCATACTCCAGACGGTGAAAATCCAGCCGAACTGGCCTTCCGATTGGCCTTGAAATTCTCCAAAGGTTTCTATCAGCAGGCTATGGCCCATGGTTTTGCCAAGCCGCCACAAGCCTCCATAGCCATCGCTTTTGGTGAGGTTGAGGCTTACTATCCAACTGGCGGTGTACTCGAATACAATATGTTTGGTCGGGGAATCATCCTATCCGATCGCTACGAAAAACTGCGTAAGACGGCATTGCAGCATCTGATTTTTACCGGCAATCTTCTGGTGCTTGACTATCGAGTCTATGCAATGCTCAGTGAAGCGACACAGGAGTTACTTCAACGCTTTGATGTGCCTTCAGCCAGCCCCATTCGTGATGACGAAGAAGCCACGCACTTCTATTTTTGTATTATAAATGAGAACATAAGTGAGAAACTTGCCCAATCTGCATAAGTGAAAGAGCAAGCCTGTTGGGGACATCCCCGACTGCCGTTAGTTGCCTCGTTTCATCAGCCGCTTCAGATGACCGCAATCATCAAAAGTTCCAAAGACTTTGAGTTGACCTTCGGCATCAACTACTTCAAAGTGATTTTGGTCAATCATAAGCTCATAGTTGGAACCACAAAAAAGCGGATTGGCAAAATTGATATCGATTTTTCCAACGTCCGCGCCTTTGGCGTCTTGGATGAGGGAAAGAACTAAATTAGTGGTGCAAAGACCCTGAATGAAGCTGCCTTTATGTTTAAAGAGCTTGGAAACAATATTCATTGTATGAATGGGATTCAAATCTCCCGACAGCATGCCATATTCCACGCCAAGTCGCTTACCAACGTTGAAGCTGGTTTTGAATTCATGGTTATCTTTGAGCTCGGACAATCGCCGGGAAATTCCAGAAAATTTATCGTTAGGTTTTTGCTTGGCGACCAATTTTTGATAGCTGAGTTGATCAATCCCGCGAAAGAACATGTGATCAGTATGGATGATCTTGAGATCCTTACCATCGTAAATTTTTATCTCTATATCTAAAATCCCTCTTCCTACACCAGGAAAAGCTTTGACATCAGCGACTCTGGCTTGGTAGGTGTAGCGTTTTTCAGGAACGAATTGAAAGGATGCATCGCGATAGTCAATAGAACTAGCAAGGTGCATTACAGTTTTGAAATCAACTCCAATTTTTTCGGCACAAGTGAAAAACGCTCTTGAATTGAGATAGGCGTAAAAAGTATTTCGGTTGTCAGCCAAATCGCGATTGCCAATGGCCTTCTGCCATTCCAGGAAAGTTGCTGCTGGAATCACGAAATCAGATTCATAGCTCATGTAATTTTCAATAGCCAGATTGAGCTGGGGGCGCTGAATGACGGCTTTGACAAAGCCAAAGGAATAGCGGACGACGTCGGCAAGTTTCAAAGGGCTCACGATAACTGTCATGGTTGCACTCCTCAGATTTCTGTTGCGTAAGCCAACAAATGCAAAGAGGGGGCCGTCGTTAAACTCGCAAATCTATTAAAGCTATCCGGTCATTTGCCAAGCTCCTGGACACTTAGGATCGTAACACTTGACATATATTTAGTTTTACTGATGGAAAGCTGTTTTATTATGAGGAGAGCTTATGCATATCTTGCAGTGTTTACGGGACATGATAATGCTTACCAAGAATCAAACCATAAGCGCGAGCTCATCCACTTTTGGCATCTCAAGTCCACCTATCATAATTTTTGCACTACGAAAGCACTGGAAGCCAAACGTGGCTCCACATAGCTGCTTGATAGACCTATAGTCCAGCTCGATAGTGCTGTTCAAATATTTGGCTCTTCCGCTAAAAGAGTGGGTGGGGGAATCTTAGTAAAGGGTGGATTAAGTGATCTTAGCTTTCGTCTTTGGCGTCTGCCATTCCCAATAAACTTAGCCTTCGCTTTGCCTAGCCATTGCCATGCGCGTGATCCTGATCCTGTGCGACTGTCTTTGCCTTCCCCGTGTGGCTCTTCATTTGCAGGCTCGGGTTCACGGAGATAATTCATAGAGACAGTCAACTCTTAGCGATCTACTCAAAACTCAGCTGCTGGAGACAAGCTTAAGCGCTGTGCTTCTCCTGCAGTTCACGCGAAATCTGAAACTGATCACGGCCATGCTGTTTGGCGACATAGAGAGCCGCATCGGCCAAGGCAATAAGTTTTTCAGAGCTGATACGGGTCACAGAGGGTTCCGTGGAAGCTACGCCCATACTAATCGTCACAAACGGGCTTACCTGAGAGTTGGAGTGATCGATCGCAGCATCCCGAATCGCTATTCTTATATTGTTACAGATATTGGCAGCCTGTAGCGCTGTTGTGTGGGGCAGGATAATGCAAAACTCCTCACCTCCGTAACGGGCCACAAGATCGCCGGGACGTTTCAAAGCGGCTTTGATGGACTGCGCGATTTTCTGCAGACAATGATCCCCACGCTGATGGCCATAGGTATCGTTATACTGTTTAAAATAGTCAATATCGCAGAGAATCAGCGCAATGTTGCCGCCATTGCGATAGGCCCGCTTCCATTCCTGATCCAGGCTTTCATCGAAGCATCGGCGATTGGGAATGGCAGTCAGACTGTCCAGCAATGACATCTTGGTAAGAATTTGATTCAAGTCAGAGAGCTGATGGGTGGCCTCGAGTAACTCTTTTTCTCGGGCTTTACGGCGATCGATTTCATGCTTGAGCCGCAGGCAGGAACGCACGCGAGCCCGTAATTCATACTCCTCGATGGGTTTACTGACAAAATCAGTCGCGCCAAAGGCAAACGCCAGAGGCATCTTCTCGCCACGAGCACCATCGGCCATGGCCAGGATGGGGATATCTTGATAGAAAAGCATGCCGCGAATACGATCGACAAATTGAGCAAAGACGTCGCCTTGCGAAATGTCGATCAGGATGAGCTCCAAACCAAAGATCGTCCGTAAGGATTGGTCGCCCAATCCCAGCACTTCCTGGGCTTCCTCCAGGCTGGCACAGAGAATCGTCTGGTTGTAACCCCAGCGTCCCAGCATAACCGCTGCTTGTTCCAGTTCGTGTCGGTTTGGATCGATGACGACTATCGACATCGCGTGGCCCTCGCATGATGACTTCATGTCTTGGAGAGTGGATCGGCATGAACGGGCTTCCACTCAAGTCCTAGAGGCAAGTCACGGGAAGAGTTTCAAGAGACTGGAAACTTTCGCCAAGTCATGGCAGGTTCTTGGCTGTACCTTGGCCCAAGTGTGGGTCCTGTTAGCCGGTAATGAGGAGGCGCTCCGTGCTGAAGTGTGAGCAATTAACTAAGGAATACGGTGGCTTCCAGGCTGTCAAAAATTTGACGCTGAAAGTCGAGCGGGGTGAGATCTTCGGCTTCCTCGGTCCCAACGGCGCCGGCAAAACCAGCACCATTAAAATGCTGATGGGGCTGTTAGTTCCAAGCTCTGGCCTTGCGAGCATTGATGGGCTCGACACCCAAAGAGATCGGGTGGCGGTGAAAAGGAAAGTGGGATATTTGCCCGATAATCCAATTTTTTTGGATTATTTACGGGGACGTGAGCTGCTGAGCTTCGTTGGGGAGATGCATGGCTTGTCCCGGCGAAAGGCTCAAAACCGGGCCTTGGAACTTTTGCAGGAATTGGGTCTCAGCGAGGCGCAGGAGGACTTCGCCCACAACTATTCGACTGGTATGAAAAAGCGTTTAGGTCTTTGCTGTGCCTTGATTCATGAACCGAGTCTTTTGATCCTTGATGAGCCTACCAACGGTCTGGATCCGCGGTCGGCACTGCAGGTCCGCGAGTTGATCCTGGCGTTTGCTGAATCGGGACGTACGGTCTTTCTTTCCACCCACCTTCTGGATCTGGCCGACAAACTGTGCCATAGATTGGGCATTCTGCATCGGGGTGAGCTGGTAGCCCTAGGGACTCGCGAGCAGTTGCAGGAACATGCAGCCCAGCAAAAAACCTTAGAAGAAATTTTTCTTGCACTAACCAACGAAGATAGCTTGCCCTATGCATAAAGACTTGAGTTGGTTGCGCATCTTTGTTCTGCTCCTGCGCATGCAGTTGCTGCGATGGCGGCATCGTATTTTCCAAGGCAAAAAGAAGTTTCGCAGCGGACTGATCTTGCTGCTGCTCATCCCCGCTTTTTTGGGCATCCATGTGGTGATGCTTGGATTTATTCATCGCCTGCTCGATCCCACGCAAGTCCGGGAAACTCTTTTCAAACAGCTTCCTTTGCTGGCACCGGATCCCTTGCGTTTTACCCTTTATGATGATGT
>JBGSRE010000992.1:0-2498 GCA_041737755.1 Oligoflexus sp. | reverse complement strand
CTGTCATAATCAGGGTGTGTATCAAGGCCAAGCGACCGACTGCCGGGATTGTCATTTCCGTGACGCTGCGCGGGTCACGGCGCCGGATCATAGTCAGCCCAACTACTTCCAGTGTGAGCAGTGCCATACTGTGTATGCGTTTCCCGGAGCGACGGTCAGACCGTAAAGAAAGCCAATAGTGAAGGCCGCAGGAGGTAAATCCTGCGGCCTTCTTATATTTAAAGAGGATTGAATCGAACCAGTTTCCTAGTCTCTTCAATGGCCTCGAAGGAATACCGAAGCTCTCGTCTGTATCCATTCCATCAACAAAAGCATCAAGTGACAAGCCCCTTCATGGAATCCTTTGAAGTGGGTGGGTTAATCTTGCGAATGAGCCCTTCTTGAGCAACGGAAGCGACCAAGATTCCATCCTGAGTAAAGATTTGTCCCCGATTGAAACCTCGACTGCCGAAAGCTGTCGGGCTGTCTGTCACATAAAGCAGCCACTCATCCATGCGGAAGGGTCGATGAAACCACATCGCATGATCCAGGCTTGCAACCTGCACCGATGGATCCAGAAAAGTCACTCCGTGTGGCAGTAAAGAAGTGGTGGAAAGTCCGAAATCCGAGGCATAGGCCAGCATCGCTTCATGAATAAGAGCTTGATCGGGAAGTTTGCCGCCGGCTTTGAACCACGAATACCGAAGCGGGGGGCGTCGATGAGGATTGAAGTAATCGACGGGATCCACCACGCGAATTTCAATGGGTCGATCAATGGTTAATTTTTCACGAAGCGCTTCCGGCACCTTGTCACGAACCTTCCGGGCCTGTTCGAGTTCACTCAGAATACCCTCGGGACCTGGAACGGAAGGCTTTTCTGTTTGATGTTCAAAGCCTTTTTCTGGAACCTGAAACGAAGCCGACAGGCTGAATATCGCCAGCCCCCCTTGTTTGGCTACGACCCGCCTTGTGGAGAAAGACTTGCCGCTTCTAATAAGATCCACTTCATAAAAAATGGCTTCATTGGCATTGCCAGCTCGCAAAAAATAGCCTTGGAGAGAGTGGATATGCCGCTCTTTATCGACGGTCCGACTGGCAGCCATCAGCGCCTGACCGAGCACCTGGCCACCGAAAAGGCTCTTGAAACCGAGGTCCTGACTATTGCCCACGAAAACATTGGTCTCAATGGCTTTGAGTTCAAGGATTTTGACCAGCTGTTCAAGCACTGTACTCATGTTCTTTGTCCTTCAAGACAGAGTTTCCAAGCCTCTATGTTGGCAAATATTGGCTCGGAAGAAAAGCCACAAGCGCGAGTCCTTCTGAAAGGTGGACTCAACTTGGAAGGCCGGGCCTTTTTTGTTAGCATGGTGATTACTCAAGGAGTTGATCATGAGTCAAACTAATGTCATTGAAGTCAATCTCAGAAACTTTGCTCGGGATGTCATAGAGAAATCTGAAGTCGTACCAGTTCTTGTCGATTTTTGGGCGGAATGGTGTGGACCCTGCAAATCCCTGACGCCGGTGCTTGAAAAACTAGCCGACGCCTATGGGGGACGCTTTATTCTGGCGAAATGCAATACCGATGATAACCAGGATCTAGCCACTCAGTTTGGAATCCGCGGCATACCGGCCTGCAAACTTTTCAAGGATGGCAGCCTCGTGGCGGAATTTCAGGGAGCGCAAGCAGAAGCAATGGTGCGACGTTTTCTGGATGAACATATTGCGGAACCCGAAGTGCAGCCCATAGAAATTGCCCGCCAGCTGCTTGGCGGTGGACAGACCCAGGAAGCCTTGCTCGTACTGCAAAAGCTTTTGGCAGAAGACCCTGAGTCCATGGAGGCCCGTCTGCTTTTCGCCAGGGCACTCCTGCAGCAGCATGAATTTGCTAAAGCCAGTGAAATGCTAGCAACTCTGCCGCCCACAGACAGTGAAGTGAAGAGCCTTCTGCAGATGATTTTAAGCTTTTCAGCTCATTTTCTGTAGCAGAAAGCTGATTTTCAAGGTCTAAAGTGACTGAATCTTGGCCTTTGACTTCTTTTTGGGCAAAAACAAGTTGCTTTTGCAGAGCAGCAACACGAGACTCAAGTTGTGTAACACGAATGTCTCCAGCTTTTACTGCAGCTCTGCGCTCTTCTAACTGGCGTTTTGCTGTTTCTGCATCTTTTATTGCTGCATTTTTACTAGAATTGGCAGACTCCATTTCGTCTTGAGCTGCCGCCGCCGCTGCAACCGCCGCCTGTGCCTCGGCTTTAAATTTATCTTCCTTTGCTTCGGCTTTTGCCACTCGTTCATCGGCTTCAGAAATAGCTTTAGCTACCATTGCCTTGGATTCAGTTTCAAGAGCAAGAAGCTTCTTCTCTCTGTGGGCTAAAGTTGCCTCCAATTGCAGCCGTTCCTCCGCCATGGCATTCTTTTCCTTGGAAAATGCTGCAGCCTGGCTATCAAGCTTGCATTTCAAGAATTCAATCTGAGATTGCATCTGAGATGCCTCTAATTTGGCAGTATCTCGCTGGGCACGC
>JBGSRE010000983.1:0-1506 GCA_041737755.1 Oligoflexus sp. | reverse complement strand
TCAAACTCGAAGCTAAAAACGGCGTTCATATTTACCGCGTGAAATATCAGACTCAAACTCCAGGCGTAGGGTCCAAGCCAGTGCTGGCATCAGGATTGATGATCGTACCGGACAGCAAAGCTGCCAGCTTTCCTTGGATTGCTTTGCAGCATGGTACGTCCACAGGCAAAGCCGATGCACCCAGCGTGACTCCTTCGGAAGGAATTTTCGAAGCCTCCCAAGGTTTCGTCACAGTTGTCATGGATTATATTGGATACGGCGCTTCCAGTCTTGAATTCCATCCTTACTTGATCAGCCAGGCCTATGCCGATGCTGGGATCGACTTTCTGAAAGCGACCTACAAATTTTCAAGTTTGAACAATATTGCCAAGGGTCCGCTTTTTCTGAAAGGCTATTCGGAAGGCGGTTACGCAACGCTCGCTTTGCAAAAAGAACTGGAACTGAATCACCCAGAATTCCCACTCGTGGCTTCGGCTCCATCCGGCGCGCCTTATGATTTGGATGCTGTGGCTCAAGAATTGCTGGCACGCGACAGCGTTCATCCGGTCAATATTCCTTTTCTGATTCTTTCCTACACGAAATGGCTGTCGAACAATGACTTCAACCCTGCTGCCGTCTTTACGCTGCCCGTGGCTGATATGCAAAAACTGTTCGTGGGTTCTTTGAATAACGATGCGATCCTTGGCGTTCTCCCCAAGCAAACCAAAGTCCTGCTTCAAGGCACGCTTGTCGATGACTTTCTGAGTGCGGCACCCGTGTCCAATGAAGCGGTGAAACTCCATAGTTATTTGCAAGAACAAAGTCTGACCAATAAAAATTGGCAGCCAAGCAAAACTACCTTGTTCTTCCACTGCGTGGATGATGAAATTGTGCCGGTAAGCTCTGCTTTGATAGCCAAAGAAGCCTTCAAGGGCCCGAATGTGATTCTGACCACATTCCCCAGTCCTGCTCAAGGACCGAAGTTGACGCACGGAACATGTCCGGCGATCTTCGCTCCGACCATTGCCTTTATCGACATCGTCAAACAATTATCAGCTCAGTAAGCTAAGGGAGTTTTTATATGCAACAGAGTATGCGTACCTGCGCAATCCTTGCCGCACTTGCGGTCATTGCACCACAAGCCTTGGCCGGTGGTTATCAGATTACGGAAAAGAATGCCCGTGGCCTCGGCCGAGCCTATGCGGGCGAAGCTGCAGTAGGCGAAGATGCATCGACCGTGGCGAGTAACCCTGCAGCCATGAGTCGTCTTAAAAGACCACAATTCAGCGTATCGGCTGCGACCGTCGATGCCGATCTTAAGATTGAAGTCCAAGAGTCGAACCTCGTCGTCCCTTCGCTCCAAGCAGCTGGCCTTCCGAGTGCTTCTACCCAAGGCGTTGCCAAGGTCAATGCCGCCCCAGAGCGACCCTTGATACCAGCAGTTTATGCTGTCTATCCATTGAGCGAAGAATACGCCTTAGGAATTGGCGTGTTTTCGAACTTCGCCAGTGAAACGGGCTATGACAA
>JBGSRE010000980.1:0-3672 GCA_041737755.1 Oligoflexus sp. | reverse complement strand
CCTTTGCCATCGTGCTTTTGCCGATGATCAGCAGCGGTTTATTTCGAGCCTTTTGGGTGGTGTCGAGGACGCGACGGAGCGCGGCGTGATCGTGGCCATCGACTTCAATCACTTCCCAGCTCATGCCTTCGAAAACCATTTTATAGTCATCCGAAGCAGCTCGGGAGATTTTTCCAGAGATTTGCACGGAATTCCGATCGTAGTACCATATCAGGTTGCCAAGTTTCAGGTGGCCAGCCAGAGAAGCAGCCCCCAGTGTGACATCTTCTTGCATACAGCCATCACCGAGCAAAGCCCAGCTCCGATGGCTGAAAAGTTCATGATCCAAGGCGGCCTGCTGATGACGGGCCGCGATCGCAAAACCAACCGACATGGCTGCGCCTTGACCCAGCGGGCCGGTCGTGCATTCCACGCCATCAGTCAAATAATTTTCTGGGTGACCAGGAGTTTTGGAATGCAATTGGCGGAAGCGCTTCAGTTCGTCCATGGGCAGATAGCCCACGCTGTGCAAGAGGCTATAAAGAAGCATGGACTCATGACCAGCACTCAAAACGAAACGGTCACGGCCGAGCCACTGGGTATCAGTCGGGTCGAAGCGAAGATATTCGCGAAACAAGAGATAGGCAAAATCCATGCTGGACATGGCGCCGCCTGGGTGTCCTGATTTCGCTTTGTCAACGCCATCGATGACGAGGCCTTTCAGCACGTTAATCGTTTGCAAATCATTCATGGAAAACGTCCTCGCATGCGGAGTTCTACTTTGGGTGGCGGCGGGAGTATAGCGGTGGGGGCAGTGATGGTCAAATCACTTCCATTCGGGTGAAGGTCCCGAGCAAGAACGGAATCAATGCCAAAAAGACTGAATTAGAGCGAGCTTAGTACAGATCCCGTTCCTGCGGGAGATCCTGGGCACCAGGGATTTCTCCTAATTGAATCGGTATGTTAACTTGACCTGATCGGCGACGAAAGACTTTGATCGTAAGGCGGTCGCCGGGTTTGCTTTTGCGAAGCACAGCCTGGAGATCGTTTATACTCTGAATTTTCTGGTCTCCCAGAGCCAGAATGAGATCGCCAACCTGCAAGCTGGCGCGGGCTGCAGGCCCCTCGACGATAAGATTATCAATCAGGACACCAGTGCGAATACTGGGATCGTAGAGTTCGGCGGCGTTGTCCATCGAAACAAGATTTTTGGCCACCAGACCGAGCCAGGGTCGATGCAGTTTGCCGGTTTTGATCAGATCTCGAAGCAGTGCTTGAATAGTCGCGGATGGCAGGGCAAAGCCCATCGATTGCAGTCCAGAAGCCGGCGAAGCCAGGAGTCCTATCACTCGTCCACGGCTATCAAGCAGAGGACCACCGATATTGCCGGGATGAGTCGGCATGTCCAAGATGAAATGATTGTCAAAGGCCCCTGCGCCCATAACCTGGCCGCGTGCGGCAATCATGCCGGAACTTGCCAAAGTCTTAAATCCCAGAGGTGAGCCCATTCCCAGCACCGGATCGCCCACTTGGACTCGATTGCTATCGCCGAAATCCAAAGTCCGAAGTCCTTTGCCATCCTTAATGCGAAGCAGGGCTAAATCATTCTGTCGATCGCCACCGATATACTCGGCTGCGAAGCGCTTTTTGCTAGCCGTGATAATTTCCAACTTTTGGATTTGATCGACCAGTTGAAAGGAGGTGATACAGTAGCCAGCAGGCTGGATAAGGAAACCCGTCCCAAGAGGAAAACTTGGGCTATTCTGCGGCGGCTGCGATTGAAAAAAATAGCCATAGGGGTCGATGGCATTCGGGGAACGCAAGGGTCGCTCCAGACTTCGGATATGGACAACGCTTGGCTCAACCTGGGCGACAATATCTTGCAAATTTTGGTAGCTGCGAGCCTGAGCCTGAAGGCTTAAGAGGTTTATGAGAAAGAAACAAGTCCCAAGCCTTTGCAAAAATCTCTGTTGCATCGCCCATCCTATCCTAAAATTGCATTTCACTATTATAGCATATAGTGGGATCAGGGATCCTCCAGCCAGAGAAGCTGTGGACTTCGCCCGAGCTTCGCGCGATAATTTGGGAGTTCAGACGCTTACATGCCAAAAGAGGTGCCCTTGAAACTCCTAAAAAAGAAATTCCTGGTGGTCCTTCTTGTGATGGCTGGGGTTGGTCTCTTCAGCTTTATCGCTGTGGCTGGCGTTGCCAGCTACTTCGTCTACTTCGGTGATGTATCCGAGCTGAAAAAATCAACGATTCTTGCCCGTATCAATGAAGAAACAACGCTTTATACTCTGGATGAGACGACCAAAATCGGCAGCTTCTTCGACGACGCCCACCGCAGCTATGTGACCATCGATCAAGTCCCAATCAGCATGGTTCGAGCCATGGTCGCGGCCGAAGATAAAAATTTCTTCCAGCATTTTGGGGTGGACCCCTTCGCTATTGGATTGGCTTTTATGGAAGGGGTGCAGGGCGGCTTTCGCTTTAAGCGAGGTGGTTCTTCGATCACCCAGCAGACGGTTAAGAACGTCATGGACCACCGAGAACACTCCTTCAAGAGAAAGATCAAGGAGCTGGTGCGGTCCTTCCAATTGGAACGGATGTATTCGAAACAGCAGATTTTGGAATTTTACTTAAATCAGTTTCATGTTACTGCCAATGGTAAGGGGATCGGCATTGCGGCCCGGTACTATTTCAATAAGGATGTGAAAGAACTCAACCTGGTGGAAAGCGCTTTTATCGCCGGTTCAGTGAAAGCTCCTAATAAATACAACCCGTTCGTCAAATACAATCGTGAGGCAAAGGAAGTAGCCTGGAACAATGCCAATTGGCGGAAAAATTATGTGCTACGCCGCATGTATGAGCAGGGTTGGATCCCAGAGGAGGAATTCAATACAGCCTTTAAGGAAAAAGTGCCCTTCAATCAGGGTAAATTTCGCACCCAAGAAGTGGCCCTGGTTTCTTTGATTCGCGGTCAGTTGGATAAAAAGGAAATCCTCGAAGCGCTGGACATGGAATCCATCGCTGAATTAAATCATGCCGGCCTTAAGGTCTTTACCACGATCGATCAAAAGCTCCAGGACTCGGCTCAGCTGCAGATGAGGCGTAACCTTTCCCGTTTGGAGATGATCTTAGAAGACTATAAAGTCGAGGATAAGAAGCTCTTTCGTTCGCTTCGTGATTTGGAAGTGAATCAATTCTATTATGGTCGAGTCGAAAAAGTTGTCAAAGGCAAAACGCCCGAGATCGTGGTTGATTTTGGTTTGCCCAAAGGTCACGTGCCGACCGAATCCTTGATTCGCACAGCTAAAATACTCTCTATTCCCACCTATCGACCTTACGAAGATCACATGAAAGAGATCTTGGAAAAGATTAAAGTTGGGGATGTCGTGTTTGCGGAGGTATTGGAATATGACACAGAAAAGCACGAAGCGATTCTCGAACTCAAGCGCCGACCGACCGTCAACGGCGGCTTGATTGCTGTTGATGAAGGGGAAGTGCGGGCGGTCGTTTCTGGTTTCGATTCGCAGGGCTACAACCGCGCGGTATTTGCCGTAAGGCAGCCAGGTTCCGTGTTCAAATCCATGGTCTTTTTCGCGGCCCTTCAGCTCGGTTGGACGATCTTGGATCGGATTGATAACGAACGAAGGATTTTCCCCTTCCAAGGCAAGTATTATCTGCCAAGAC
>JBGSRE010000933.1:0-3570 GCA_041737755.1 Oligoflexus sp. | reverse complement strand
GCCTCTGACAATGACACTCTGATCCGACATCGCCGGGATATAAGCGCCACCGGCTGTGCAGAATCCATGGACCGAACTGATCTGCTGAATACCCTGGCTGCTCATGCGAGCCTGGTTATAAAAAATGCGGCCGAAGTCGTCTTTATCGGGAAAAACTTCATCTTGCATTGGTAAAAAAGCGCCACCGGAATCGACGAGATAAATGCAGGGCAGATGATTTTGAGCGGCAATTTCTTGCGCCCGCAAATGTTTTTTCACGGTGATTGGAAAATAGGTTCCGCCTTTCACTGAAGCATCATTGGCGACGATCATGCAAGGCCGACCCTGAACCATACCGATGCCGGTGACAATGCCGCCAGCCGGCACTGGCGATTCGTAAAGCTCATGACCTGCGAGCGACGAAAGTTCGAGAAATTGTGAACCGGGATCCACCAGCTTTTCAATGCGTTCGCGGGCCGGTAATTTGCCCTGCTTGCGCAGCCCTTCGACCACCTGCGTGCCGCCGCCCAGCTGCACTTCTTGCAGACGGGCCTGCAGCTCGTTCACTAAGTTCTGGTGAAAGGCTTGATTTTGGCGGAAATTGTCACTGTTCCGATCGAGTTTGGATGAGATGCGCATAGACCCCCACGTATCAGGCGACTTGAAAGGCTTGAAAGTCCTTCCATTGCTGCAGGCCGGCCCCCTCGCCGCGCAACAGAGATTGCAGCACAGCACCGGTCACTTCGCAGTCACCAATGGACCGGTGACGGGCGGCGAAGCTGAGGCCAAAATGCCGTGCCAAGCTATCGAGATTCTTGGATTCCAAGTCCGGCAAGAGTTGCCGGGCCAGTTTAAGTGTACAAAAGCAGGACCATTCAATCTGATAGCCCAATCGATGACTGGCGTGTTTCAAAAAAGCCATATCGAATTCAGCATTGTGGGCCACGAGTAGCGAGCGATCGATGAATTGCAAAAATTGCGGCAGTATATCGTCGATACTGGGCTGGCCTTCCAGCATATCGGCGGTGATGCCTGTGATCCGGCTGGCGATCTCGGGCAAAGGAATTTCGGGTTTGATAAGGGTGGAAAATTCAGCGACTCTTTCCCCATTCTGGTATTTTATCGCACCGATCTCGATGATGCGATCGCGGAGGGAATCGAGTCCTGTCGTTTCAAAGTCGAAGATGACTATGCTGGCATCACGAACCAGAACATCGCCGGCTAAATGATGGCGGAGAACTTTCTGCAAAAACAATTGGCTATTGCCCTGATTGTCCTCTTCATCGCCTGGGAAAAGTATCTCGTAGAACATGGAGTTTTGAAGTTGTGACATGCTTGTAAGCTGCTCCCTGTCTGCCCGTATGGCTCTTCTCGCCCCGGAAAAAATGTCCCTCGAACTTAACGCATTCAACCGTGAGGGGCAAGAAGGCATCTGATCCGTTGGATTTGACAGCCTCACCAACGCAGATTTAGCCTTGCTCTGTGTTTGCGTGTGAGCATGCTTGTGATATAAGACTGCAGCCTAACGATGCTCATACGACAAGGAGGATAGTAGATGAAATCCTTTTGGCCCAGTATATGTGGTCTTTTCCTCGCCCTAACCCATGGAACGCTCCAGGCGGACACCCTCGATGACGTTAAAAAGCGTGGATTCCTGAAGTGTGGCGTTGGCCAAGGACTCGCCGGCTTTTCCAGTCCGGACAAAGCTGGACAGTGGCGTGGTATCGATGTCGACTTATGTCGGGGCGTGGCCGCTGCCGCCTTAGGTGATGCCAACAAGGTGAAGTACACGGCCTTGTCGGCGAAAGAACGCTTCACCGCCTTGCAATCTGGGGAAATCGACCTTTTGTCCAGGAACACTTCGTGGACGATCGTGCGAGATAGTTCTCTGGCAGTCGATTTTCCTGCCGTGATTTATTACGACGGGCAGGGCTTCATGGTGCCCAAAAAGCTGAATGTCAAGTCGCTCAAAGATTTGAACGGGTCGACCGTCTGTGTCAATTTGGGAACAACAACCGAGCTAAATCTGGCAGACTATTTCCGTTCTCAAAAAATGACCTACAAGCTCGTCGCCTTTGAAAAGAATGATGAAGTTGTGGCCGCCTATGATGCCGGCCGCTGCGATGTGATCAGTTCGGATCAGTCAGGACTTTATGCCGATCGGACCAAGCTTAAAAAACCAGAAGATCATGTGATTTTGCCGGAAATTATTTCCAAAGAACCTCTGAGTCCTGCAGTTCGCCAGGGCGACAACCGCTGGTCGGATATCGTTCGATGGACGATGTTCACTCTCCTCGAAGCCGAAGAACTGAAGATCACTTCCACCAATATTGAACAACAGCGGACCAGCACGGTACCGGCCGTTCGTCGTCTGCTTGGTCTCGAAGGCGATCTTGGCAAAAATCTTGGCTTGAAAACTGACTGGGCGCTGCAAGTTGTAAAACAAGTTGGTAACTATCAGGAAGTTTTCGATCGTCACTTGGGTAAGGATTCGCCGCTGCAGATTGCGCGTGGACAAAACGCACTTTGGAAAGACGGCGGATTGCAATATCCCATGCCCTTCCGTTAATCACTCAGTAGGGTTTCATGGCATTTCATTCTGCAAAAAAAACGCCTTGGCGCAGCCTGCTTCTGCAGGCTTTTGTCTTGGGTGTGGTCGGTTTACTCTTCGCTGTCGTGATTCGCAACACGGCTTTGAATCTTTCCGAGCGTGGGATTGCATCGGGCTTTGGCTTTCTGTCCCAGCCGGCTGGATTTGATCTGGCCTTTCATCTGCTGCCTTACGATCATACGTCGAGCTTTGCCTGGGTCTTTCTCATAGCCTTATTGAATACACTCTTAGTCTCGGCTTTAGGTATAATCTTGGCTAGTGTGCTGGGACTGGTCATTGCCTTGATGCGCCTCTCCACCAATCCCATTTTGCGTTTTTTGGGTACGGTCTATATCGAAGCCCTGCGCAATGTTCCGCTGCTGCTGCAACTATTTTTTTGGTACTTCGCTGTGCTGAGGAATTTGCCGGGTCCTCGGGATAGCCTTAGTCTGTTGGGAATAGCTTTCCTGAATAATCGCGGCCTTTCCATTCCTTTTCCAGAAGATTCGAGTGCGGTAGTTTTTCTGCTGCTGGGATTGATCGTTGGCCTCATAGCGGGACACTATACCCGACTTGCAGCAGGGCGGGTGCGGATGGAACGTGGCGCCTTGCCTGCCTGGCATCTGCTTGCCTATACCCTGCCTTTGCTAATGCCGCTGCTGGTAGTCGCCCTGCTTGGCCCTAGCTGGCATCTCAGCTGGCCGGAGCTACAGGGCTTTAACTATTCGGGTGGACTGCAGCTGATTCCTGAATTTGTTTCCCTGGTCCTTGCGCTCAGCCTCTACACAGCATCGTTCGTCGCTGAAATCATTCGAGCCGGCGTCCTTGCCGTAGCCAAGGGGCAGGCGGAGGCCGCGCAGGCACTTGGGCTATCGCGTTTAGCCACGCTGCGACTGATCATTCTACCGCAGGCTTTACGGGTCATCATGCCGCCACTGACTTCGCAGTTTCTCAATCTTACCAAGAACTCTTCACTGGCTGCGGCTATTGGCTTTCCGGAT
>JBGSRE010000928.1:0-1541 GCA_041737755.1 Oligoflexus sp. | reverse complement strand
TAAGAAAATGTCGCGGGCTGTGTTTATGCTAGAAATTCTCTTGCGAAATATCTCGACCGGCGCAGTCAACACTAAGCGCGAGCTTTACTATATTTCCAAAGGTGAAGTGAAACATAATGCCTTCATGAAGCCGATCGATTTCGGGGATCAGGATGAATCCGACGGAATTATCGATTTTATTTGTGAAATCCTCGAATGCTATCGCGAGGAATTAAACTGCTATGCCAATGATCGAGGGGGCCAAACCTATTCCCAGCAGCTGGTCGTCACCGAATCTTTGTCGGATGGAGGCCGCGCTGTCATCGACCTTTCCCAATTGGGAACCTCACCTTTTCAACCGAAAAACCGGCCACAAAATCTGACGCTCAGCGCCCGTAAAAAAATTGACTATTGCCTGATCGTGGAGTCGGAAGGTACGGCCAACACCCTGGTGGCGAATGGTTATACGAAAAGACATAATTGTATTCTCGTCGGTGCCCAAGGGGTGCCTTCCAACGCCGTCCGTGGTTGGCTCAAACGTATCCAGGATCAGTTGCAAGTCCCCCTGTATTTTTTCGGCGACCTTGATGCTTATACGATGCAAAATATTTTCCGGACTTTGAAAGCGGGTTCAGCTGCTTCCTTGATTCGAAACTCGGATTATTCCGCTCCAGAAGTTCGATTTTTGGGCGTTTTGCCAGAAGATATCCAACGCTACGATTTAAACGACTATCCGGTCAAAGAAAACGATGCACAAGAGGTGCGTGCCTTGAAAAAGGCTAAAGATGCTTTGGACAATGATCCCTTCTTTCGCGATAAGCGTAACAAAGGGCTGGCGGATATTCTGCATTGGCTCCTTGAACACAAGCGTCGTTGCGAACAGCAGGCATTATTTACGGTCGATCCACGTGATCCAACCATGCCAGAAAAAATCATTGTGGAGAAGATCAAGAGCGGCAATTATGTTTGATTCTTTAATAAATTCAGAAGATTGGAGAGCACTTGAAACTTTGAAAGCGAAGATCGAAGTTGTATCTGGGAAAAAATGCGCAGGGTTTCGGATTGCCTCCTTTTCTTCAACAGGAACTTTCTGTAAGATTGAAGATAGGAGAGGTCTAAGGCCTTGTGATTTGCGGTAACTGATTCACACGGAAGATAGATATGTCGCAGCACGAAGATGGTTCTATGAAGGCTCTTGTGGAATTTGTGGCGAAAGCTTTAGTGGATGAGGTCGATCGTATTGAAATCAGCGAGATCACGGGAAACCAGACCAACATCATCGAACTGAAAGTCGCCAAAGAGGATATCGGCAAGGTCATTGGCCGTCAGGGACGGACTGCGGATGCGATCCGTACGATCCTGAACTGTGCTGCTGCCAAGCTGAATAGGCGTTACATTTTGCAAATTATCGACGAGTAAGACGATGCCCACCGATCAGGCAAGCGCAGTTATTCTAGCTGCGCTTGAAGGCATTTCTCTCACTGCTGAAGAGCAGAAATGCTTCCAAAAATTTCCGCCTGCAGGATTCACCCTCTTCCGTCGTAACCTTGCACCTGCCTTTG
>JBGSRE010000920.1:0-3404 GCA_041737755.1 Oligoflexus sp. | reverse complement strand
TATTTTCAAGAGGGCTTAGTGTACGTCACCGATACTGATACTGAGCTCTCGCTTTTACAATCCGACTGTGACAAAGTAGGAAATTCTAGTCCGTATGAAAAAGTTGGTGGACAGTGTGTTCCTATTGTTACGAAATATTTTAATGAACAGCATAAAACTAATCCTGAAGCGGCATGTCGTAACATGGCTCATTTTGCTAATACGGCTGATGTTGCGGGAAGCGCCGCAATGAGATCAGGGAGTACCCGTGATTCAGCTATGTATAATAGTCTTTCCCTAACTTTAAGAGACACTGCGAATGTACAAGGATGCTCGGCGGCTCCGATTCAAGTTGAACCTTGCTCCTTCCACGGTGGAACAGGCTGCTGACCAAATCCGTAGCGGTCGACGCGGGTTCTTTTGTATCCAGTCGGGAATTATTTTTTTGACGAGTATTTCAAAATGAATGTTCTCACGAAAAAAGCTAGTTCCTCCATAGATTTTACCTATCCAAAGTTGCAACAAAGAACAACTTCGGTCCTTTGCAAGGAAATTTGAGCAAGTCTGAAACAAGCATAGAAATCAGCTGCATGAATGATAGGTATTTGGCAATCAATTGAAAGCGCGCATGAAGAAATCGGTTCTTTATCAGATCAGTAGTAGCTAAGGGGCCAAAAACAAAAAAGGCGGTTCTTACTCCTCTGAGCATCCGGCTGCTGATTGGATCACAGCTCTTTCTGAGCTGGGGCGATGGAAGCTGAAGAGTCTTGTTCCTTGATGTGAATCGAATCCGCTCATTCCGCAGATTTTGTACCTTCCTGGCACTTCAGCGAAGTGTCAGCGGATGGGCGGCATTCTGGAATCATTGGACTCGCAAAACCACAGATTCCAGTAGCACCTTCAGGGGTCTCTGCCTTGCGCTGCTCGGTATATAGGGCGGCTTTTGCCTTCAGAGCGGTCTCGTCGACGGTTTTGCTGGAATAGATGATGTAGCCAGCTGGACCGCAGGGATTGTAGCCAAAGTGTATCCGCTTGCAGTCCGCATCCTGTTCGCAGCTCAGATTGCTGATCATGCTGAGAATCTCTTCACCAAGGCGGGCCGTTTCAACGCGCGACTGGGCATCCTTGGATTCATCCTCGGGAACAAGGCCGTTGGCACCTATCCTCGCTTGATCTCGCGTGGGGGCAGTCCTCCCCACGCAACCATTGCTTGCAAGCGCAGGAGGAGCGGAGGTACTGAGCTCTGGAGTTGAATGAGTTTCGTATTCAGGCGATTCATCCCCATATTAAGCTTGTGGGCTTGTTCGATCAACTCGTCTTCTCCTATCGACGAGAACTGGGCGGTCCCCACGGAAAGTTTGACCAAAGTCCGGAGAGCTGTCCGCATATCACCGCTGGCAATGATGGCAGCTCTATCTGAGCTTATGACCTCAAGCCGCCGGTACCAGCCGAAGATCAAGTCGCGTATCCATGCAAACCAAGATAGAACAGCAGGCAAAGTCGTCTCGTCCCCTCCCAAAACTATTGCAATCCGTGTGTGACCAAAAGCAATGCCGGCAAGACTTCGCCCTATCATGCTCCGCAATTCATCATTATTGAGCGAATCAATGAGCGCTGAATGCAAGACAAGAACGTAAGGTGCTCGAAAACCGTAGGTATGCGCCTCTGGGCTTGACTGACGGATGACAAAGGCTCGAGTTGGTGGCGCATTTAGACGCTTAGAAACCTCTTGGATGAGGCAAAATATCTCAGGGAACTGCTGTGCCGTGATTTCTGCGCCTCTGAGCCTATTGAATGTCTTAGCTTGAAGCGAAGTAATCACCATTGAAAGCCAGATCAAAGCCAGCGTGAGGAGTACATCAAACTTGCGGAAATATAAAGCCAGAACAATGAGGCCTCCCACCAGTAACACGGACAAGATCAATGCTCTATCTTCCAGGGGATGCCGACACTGCTGAAGATCGATGTCTTTGAGCAGTGGCGGTACTGTCGCTACTTTCAATTGCCAATTTTCAGTGATGTTTTCCACCTGCTCTCTCCTCTTGCGTTAAAGGCCCACGACTGAGATTGACCACAATGCGAATGACATTGCAAAAGCCAGAGCTTTCGCAAGCGAGAAAGCGTCTGGCTTATCATCAGGAAATACCTATCTTGATCGCTCGCACTTCGGAGGCGCGTTTATCAACTGGAACCATTGGTAATTCCCCTGGGTTCTTGACGGGAAAACTTCCGAGGTGATCCATGATTGCTTGCCATTCCTTGATTTCTCGGAGAGCACCTGGCTCACCAACGGCAGCTACACTGCTCTTGTCGAGACTGCCTGGCGGTGCAAGCAGATAACCAGAGTTTTCGTGGGGAGCGTCTAGCGCTTCCACCCTTGAACTAAGGGGCTGCCCGCGTTTATTCTTGGGTACGACTGCCAACTGACCCCTTGTATGCTTTGGAATCGCCACGATGATGACTCCGAGCATCAGGGGACAGGTTAAGCTGTATAAGTGTTCGTCTCGGTTCCGAAAATTAATCTCTCGGTATCCATGATCGATTTCACCCAATTCAATGGCGCTTATGTGGTCGAATTTTGGACGAGACATGTCGTAACGAAATCTCATACCCGAACTGCGCGGAAAATATTCACAATTTTTCGGTTCATTTTGACGGCTATCCTGGCGAATGGATGTATCATTGCCACTTTGAAAGTCATATGGAAGGTGGGTTTATGGGAACTATTATCGTCAAAGATCAAAATGGCAACTATCCTCCTTCAAAAAACCACTTACACCATTAAGCTGTATTCCATAGCTCGAGTACAAACTTGCGCCGACTCCAAAACCAATGTGAATGGCTCGCAGGGTTTCCTCGAAAAGCACAACCCCTGCAGATCATTCCAGCTTTAACGACTACGTTTTTGCGCGCAATTGCCTTGATCTTCTGGCGGCGCACCACAGACCTCACAAGGCGATTTATTGCCATCCAACGCACGAAGGCCTCCGCAGGTGCCACGTAGAGGTTTCTGCCGGAAGATCACTCCAAGGGCCATCAACAGGAAGAAGATAACAAAACCCAAAAGGACATAAAGTAGATCATA
Organism: Oligoflexus sp.; assembly: GCA_041737755.1. Classification (GTDB taxonomy): domain Bacteria; phylum Bdellovibrionota_B; class Oligoflexia; order Oligoflexales; family Oligoflexaceae; genus Oligoflexus. The sequence continues at coordinate 340 of JBGSRE010000920.1, read as the reverse complement.
ATGAGGACACCTCGATATCCTCAGCTTCAAAGCCCGCCAGGGCCAAAATGCGAAAATCGGTGCCATCACGGATGATAAGAAAGCTCGGCAGATTCCAAGCCACGGCTTTCTCTTGCGCCTGAGCACTGCCGAGCACCATCCAAACTTTAGCATAAGCATCGGCCTCAGTTACCGTGGGAGCCAGGATGGAAGCCGAGGCCCTATATTTGCCGGGAAAATAAGCGGGCATTTTTTCATAAAATATCGGACCCAAGTGACCAGGACATCGCTGCGCTCATGGAGTCGATTATCGAGGCCGTGGAGCTTTGTCTCCAAAAGCGCCACTTGCTGGACGAAGAAA
>JBGSRE010000882.1:0-3239 GCA_041737755.1 Oligoflexus sp. | reverse complement strand
CCCCCTACCGAGATTTTGCCCGATACGTTCATTTTATTGCTCGTAAGCTTTGAAAAGAAATATTCTCTTCCGCAGCAGATGGGGCGGAAGAGCCGTTTGTCAGCGGGCGTCCTGATTAAGATTGTTCAATCAAGCCAAGCAGTGAGTCGCCATAAAGATCAAGCTTGGCTTCGCCTATGCCATGAACTTGCAAGAGCCCCTGCCGATTCCGTGGTTTTTGGCTGGCGATGGCCTCAAGACTCTTATCACTGAGGATCCGGAACGCTGGTAAGCGGCGCTTCTTTGATTCGGACTTCCGCCAGGTCTTGAGCGATTCCAAAAGGAAGCTGTCAAGATCAGGCTGAGCCGCTGCCGTCGGGCTACGACTGGCTCCCTGGCGGGATCGGGGGCTGCGAGTTTTTTTGCTGGGTGAGTCTGTGAGCCGAGTGGTTGTGCGCTTCAGTTGATGCCAATCGATCTCTTCGATTTTTTTAATCAAAGCCACAGTTTTGTAATCGATCGTCTCACCATCCTTCACAAAACTAGCTGCTTGGACTAAGAGATGTTTTTCATCGATGAGCACTTGAATCATATTATCGTAGTCTCGCCGGGAAAGTTCCAATGCCTGGCCGTACTCACGAAAGAGTTTGCCCGTAGCTATGGCCTTGCCTTCGTGGCCAAGAAAAGTGAGCAATCTTTTGGCGATGGCGATCTCTTCCGGCGTCCAGGTCCGCTCGACTTTGGATTGACTGCTTTGCGGCGAGCAGATGTCGCATAAGCCACAAGGATTGCCTTGAGCATCGGGGTCACCAAAGTGCGACATGAGGCCCAGCATCCGACAGTGGTTGGTTTCATTTACGTAGCGGATAGTCTCCATGAGCTGCTTGTGTCGATGCTGCTTCTGCTCTTCATAGGCCTTTTCCCAAAGCTTTTTGTTGGTCGATCGGAGCACGCCCGAGGAGTCTTCTTCCAAAGCGTCGATCATGAGCAGCCGTTCTACCAGATTGTCGAGATTTTCAAAGTGAGCCCGCGAAGACAGATCAGCGCGAGCCATTCCAGTCGCTGGAATAAGCTGATAGACACTGCGGAGTTCTTTCACATCGGGATAATTCAATTTATGAAAATATTCATGAGTTTTCACATCGGCATAGGAATAGAAAAGGAGAGCGCGAGCCGGCAGTCCATCTCGACCAGCGCGCCCGATCTCTTGATAGTAGCCTTCAATGGAGCTGGGCACAGCCATATGCATGACCGTCCGGACATTGGATTTATCGATGCCCATACCAAACGCAATAGTGGCAACGATCACTTCCAGTTTATCATCGAGAAAATCCGTTTGCACCTGGTTCCGACGCTTAGGATCCATGCCGGCATGATAAGCCGCTGCTCGAAAACTTCGGCTTAAGAGCAGTGCCAGAGCTTCTGCGTCCTTGCGAGTTGGAGCATAAACGATAGCAGGAAGAGCTTGCTTGCTTTGGAGTAGGCCCACGGCCGCCATGGCTCGATCTTTTTTACTTAACTCGATATTCTCGATGGCGATATTAGTTCTTCGAAAGCCATGCACGTGAAGAGCCGGCGATTTTAAATGGAGATTATCGATAATGTCTTTTTGTACACGACTCGTCGCCGTTGCTGTCATGGCTATGATAGCTGTGGGCTGCAGAGGAGCCAGTCGCTCGGCAACGCGCCGATAGTCGTAGCGGAAATCATGGCCCCACTGGGAAATGCAGTGGGCTTCATCGATGGTAATCAGGCTGGGCTTAAAGCGACTGAGAAAATCGACAAAGCCGGGGACGCCCAAGCGCTCAGGAGCAATAAAAAGGAAATCCAGTTTCCCAGCCGCGTAGCTTTGACAAATTTCCTGGGATAGGGCTCGGGTTTTACCCGAATGAATAGCTTCGGCCCGCATTCCCATACTTTTCAGCCGCATCACCTGGTCATCCATCAGGGCAATCAAGGGGCTGATCACCAGAGTTGGGCCGCCGAGAGCGAGACCAGGCAGCTGATAGCAAAGTGATTTGCCCGCGCCGGTCGGCATGACGAGGAGCACATCTTTCTGTCTGGCCAAGTCCAGACAAGTGCTTTCCTGATGAGGTCGGAATTGCGAAAAACCAAAGCGTTCTTTTAAAAGACGGAGAAGACTCTCTCGTGTCGCGGGACCCTTCGGAACGGCAGCTGGCAAGGACGCAGTTTCTGCTGTCGAAATTTGGGGATAGGCAGAAGCACCCTGGCGCGTTTCGGGCGGACGAGAGTAGGCTTCGATTTTTTTGTTCAAACAAGCTTGAGTCATCTCGCGGACAAAATCCATGATTTCTGCTGTGAATTCGTCTAGGTTACCCAGCCCCTTTCGCAGCTGACTGAGTTTGAGTTCCCATTGGCCCGTGAGTCCAGGGCTTTTGATAGGATCACTTACCATAGCGATCAGTTGCATGCCTTTTTCTGTTGCACGAAAAGATTTTTTATCCCGTTCGATGTACTGTCGTTTGATGAGAGTTTCAATCATGCCACTGCGAGTGGCCGGTGTGCCGAGACCGTGTTCCCTCATCACAGCCGACAGTTCCTTATCATCCAGAGTGTTGCCAGCTGTTTCCATAGCGGTCAGCAGGGAGGCATCATTCAGCCGCGAAGGAGGAACAGTTTTCCGCAGGTCTTGAGTCAGCGATTCTAGATTCTGGATTTTGCCTACGGCAAGGCTTGGGGGAAGATCCTTTTCCTGGCTATTTTGCCGACCAAGATCAAGAATTTTCCATCCTTGTTCCATGAGCTTTCGTCCGCGGGCAAAGAAACCTTCCGTGGCTTTGGCATGCTCTTTCAAAACCGCTTCCGTCTGCAGAGAAACAAAATCATCTAAATAGGCAGTCAAGAGCCGGCGACAGATCATGTCATAGAGTTGCTCGTGATCGGGGCCCAATCGGCCAGCCTTCTGTCCGGTCGGCAGGATTGCATGGTGATCACTGACTTTGCTGGCATCCACAAAGCGCTTATTCAAGCTCTTCGTCGCGAAACTGGGGGGGAGGAGGGACTGATAGGGTCTGATGATGTTCGCAACGATCTCCGGCAATCGACTATGAATATCTTCACTGATGTACCGACTGTCGGTTCGAGGATAGGTAATGAGTTTAAATTTCTCATAGAGATCCTGCGCTAGGTCCAAAGTTCGTTGGGCGCTGAAACCGAAAATTCGATTGGCATGTCTTTGTAATTCCGTCAAATCGTAGAGCTGCGGAGCGGGAATGCGATTGGATTTTTCCTTTAAGTGG
>JBGSRE010000866.1:0-2486 GCA_041737755.1 Oligoflexus sp. | reverse complement strand
CTAGCCGCGCCCACCTGTTCCATAAAACTTGCTGGCCTCGATCTGAAAAATGCTGCAAACGTCGCACTGCGCAATAAAGAAATCGACGCTAGCTATCGAGATCCCGCATCTCGTCAATCAGTCCGGAATATTGCCGATCTCTTCATGGAGCAAATGCCAATTGGCATCATCCTGGGCGACGCAGTCGGACAATTGCCGACGCTCTTGAACCGCTGGTGGAGCGGTAACTACACTGTAAATGGTAAGCCTATGACCCACGATCTCTGCTTCTATCAAAAAGATGGCCGCACCGAAGGGCATTTTCGAGTTGGCAAGGTCTTCAATGACGATGTCCCCTGCGGTCAATGCCCTGGTTTCGATGTATCCTTCTGTGGCGATATCCTGAACCTCAAAATCGTCGGCGAAATCATGACGGGAACCTGGCAAGTTCCCAACACCAATGGTCGCGGTTGGGTTGAATTTCAATTCAATAAGAGCTTGGGATTTAAAGGGACCTACGGCCAATCGTTGCAGAGCAGCAGTCAGGGAACTTGGGCCGGACAGCTGAAATAGGCTGCAGCAAAGGGGGTATTTCTCTGCCTTGCACAAAATAGCGACTCTGCAGTAAAGAACTTCGAGACTTCAATTCAACTATAATTAAAGAATCATCCACAGGCACCCCGGCTGTAGCTCTAACATCGACAGCTCGCAACAGGTTTGCGGACTTGATATCAAACTTGAAATGTCCACGAGAATTTTCTGGATTGTATTTCCAACGAAAGCCTGTTTTCGGCCTTGGTAGACGATCGAACAACCAGGGACGGGAGAGGCCCAAGATGGCGCTTTATGAACTGACTATTGATGACAAGCAGTATACGGTCGAGGCCGAACCTAGCAAACCCTTGCTTTGGGTCTTGCGTGAAGACTTGAACTGTTTCTGGGTCTGGGAATTTTGCTTCTGGAACTCTGGCGTTTTCAAAAACGCTCAGTCTATGTCTAGTCTGTCGGGGCGCTCGGAAGTTATTCCGGGCGAGCACTCGGGCATCCTAGAATCGAAAGTGGCCTTTGTTATGAGTCCTATCGCTGACCCACTGCTCCTTGATGAGGCACTATTGTATCTATAGTCCAAAGCTGGTCATAACCAACGTTGTGGTGAATGTCACATGGCTTTCGCAATGTTGGGCCTTCAGTTTTTTTCGGTCAAGCCGATTGACCAACCGGTAGTCAATTGCCTGATGGACGAGAGGGCAGCAGGGTCATTTTTTCTTGACAGCTTCTCTGACTTTTTCCAACTGTTGGTCATAAATTTTTTGACCTTCCCCAGATTCTCCGATTTTCTTCGCGAGCTCTTCCAAATGGCTAATGAGATTCTTGTTTCGCTTATGTACGAAAATATAAAAGGGAACCTTGACTCTCATGGAAGCCAATCTCGTGCTTTCAGCGCTCTCTGGAGATGATTTTACTAATTCGAAATAGATCATTTCCAAAGTCGACATCCCTCTCACGCGTTTACTCGTGACCATCATCATTCCCGATCGGTGACTGTTCACGAAAAACCACGAATCCTTTGGAATAATATTCATACTGTGGACGGCGCCATTTACAATGGCGATTTTTTGCCCGTCGAACCCCCTAATGTCGACGATATCTGGTGTGTTGGAATGGATGACAAGAATTGAATTCGCATGGAATAGGGGAGTCGAAATCTTTACAAGATTTTCAAAGATCGAGGGTGACGCTTCTTCAGCTTTAATGGCTACCCCATCAACTCGGCCTTCGTTGGCAACGATGTGGGCCCGCTTTACGGGGAAGGCTATGAGTTGAATGAGATACTTGTCTGAATGGGCATTGAAGGTTTTGAATATATCTTCATAGAGTTTTTGATAGGCCGGCAAATCGTTGATGGAGAACTCAACAACGATCTTTTTTTGAGCCCGAGCAGACATTGGAAGGGTCAGAAAAAATAGCACAAAGAGAATTCTACCCATCTTTTCTCTTCTTTTAGTTGAAGGTAAGCTCAAGGGAAGCTAGATCCAAAAATGCTGCTGAGAGGTCGATCCTACCGGAAAATCATTTGGCGGGCAATATTTCTGAGATGGTTTTGGATGCTTGGACAAAAGTGTTTAATCCAAGCAGGGCCCTTTTCGGCCCCCTCAGCACCACTCAACATTCGCGAGTCGCATTTTGACCCCGGCACGGGCAGGCGGAGCAGCAGGCATGCCTGTATGTTTGAGATAACGCGCGATCGCGATGGGATCCAATACCGCGGCAATGATTTCCAGATCAGCACCGCAGCGGGGACATCGGGAAACATCGCTGGCGAAGACTCGTTTTAAAAGCCTCGCCCAACTGCCTGATAGGGCTTTGCCTTTTACGGATTTGTCAGTGCCCTCTGGCCTCAGTGAGACCTTGCGTTTACGCTTGCCCGGGACCAAGATTATTTCATCACGGCGTTTGAAGTTCGGCGCGAACACTCCACCATAGCGGACGAGAGGGCTGCGCCGAGG
>JBGSRE010000950.1:0-7634 GCA_041737755.1 Oligoflexus sp. | reverse complement strand
GCTCTTCAGCGGCAATGGTACTGCAGTTTAAACTGTGGGAGAGTAGCTCGGCGCAGCCTAAAAAATAGCAAAACCCCCGAGGAGAAATCCCCGGGGGTTTTGTGCGTTTGTTCGTCATGCCCAGCCCGCTTCGCGGGCGTCGGGCATCTGTGAGGGTTGGTGGTGGGGCGTGTTGCTCGGCCCGTTCTGGCAGATCTCCGACGCGCTTCGCGCTGGGGATGACAATCCTGCCCAGCCGGCTTCGCGGGCGTCGGGCATCCGTTAGGGCTGGTGGTTGGGCGTGTCGCTCGGCTTGTTCCGGCAGATCCCCGACGCGCTTCGCGCTGGGGATGACTAGGTCGTCATGCCCAGCCCGCTTCGCGGGCGTCGGGCATCCGTCAGGGCTGGTGGTAGGGCGTGTCGCTCGGCCCGTTCCGGCAGATCCCCGACGCGCTTCGCGCTGGGGATGACTTAATCATCATCCAGACTAAGAATCGCCAAGAAGGCTGTTTGTGGAATCTCCACATTGCCGATTTGCTTCATGCGCTTCTTACCTTCTTTTTGCTTCTCGAGAAGCTTCCGCTTCCGTGAAATATCGCCACCGTAACACTTTGCTGTGACGTCTTTTCGCAAAGCGGAAATTGTTTCCCGAGCGATAATCTTGCTGCCGATGGCAGCCTGAAGAGCCACTTGGAACATTTGCCGAGGCAGAAGTTCCTTCAGCTTTTTACAAATCGCTCGGCCACGTCCATCGGCAGTAGAGCGGTGGTTGATACAGGCCAAGGCATCTACTTTATCGCCATTCACCATGATATCGACCTTGACCAGATCGCCTGGCCTATAATCTACGACCTCATAGTCCATCGAAGCATAGCCTCGGGAGATGCTTTTCAACTTGTCATGGAAGTCAAAAATCATCTCATTCATCGGCAATTCATAGATGATTTTGACTTTCTTGGCGTTGGTGTATTCGATGTCTTTTTGTATCCCGCGTTTATCTTGCAGGATCTTGATGATGCCCCCAATAAATTCTTCTGGGGTATGAATCACCATTCTTACATAGGGTTCTTCGATTTCTTCTATCGAAGCCGGCTCAGGCAATTTCGATGGATTCTCGATCTGTAACGCTTCGCCCTTGGTGGTGCGAATCTTATAAACCACTGTGGGCGCTGTGAAGATCAGATCCAAATTGTATTCACGCTCCAGGCGTTCCTGGATGATATCCATATGCAAAAGACCGAGAAACCCAACTCGAAAACCAAAACCAAGAGCCTGGGAAACTTCCGGTTCTGTCGTCAGAGAAGAGTCATTCATAATTAATTTTTCCAAAGAATCTTTCAGGTTTAAATATTCTGAAGAATCCACAGGAAAGATACCGCCAAACACCATCTGCTTAGCTTCTTTGAAGCCAGTTAAGCCGTGCTCGCAAGGTCTGGCCGGGTCTGTGATCGTATCGCCAACCTTAGTTTCTTTAACCGATTTAATAGAACCGGAAACAATTCCTACCATCCCACTGGTAAGTTCGGAACAATCTAAAATCTTGGGCGTGAGCTGGGCTACCTTGAGCACTTCAAAACTATTTCCAGTCGACACAATTTGCATCTTCTGGCCCTTGCGAATCGACCCCTCCATCACTCGGATCAACGATACAGCACCCAGATAAGAATCGAACCAGCTATCGAAAATTAAAGCTTGCAATGGCTTGTCGTTGGCATCTTTTGGCGGCGGAATATATTTGACGATGGCTTCAAGAATCTCAACAATACCAATACCGGCCTTGGCACTGGCCTTTACCGCGCGATCCGTATCGATGCCCAACTCTTCTTCAATCTGAATCATGACGCCATCCGGATCTGCACTCGGCAAATCGATCTTATTGATCACGGGGATGACTTCCAGATCGGATTCAATCGCCATATAGACGTTGGCCACAGTCTGCGCCTCGACGCCCTGGGCTGCATCGACGACCAACAACGCGCCTTCACAGGCGGCCAGACTGCGGGAGACTTCATAACTGAAGTCGACATGGCCTGGGGTGTCGATCAGGTTCAAAAGGTAGATGTTTCCATCCTGAGCCTTGTACTTCATCGAGGCTGTTTGGGCCTTAATGGTGATGCCGCGTTCCTTTTCGATATCCATGCTATCGAGCACCTGAGCCGTCATTTCCCTCAAGCTCAGGGCGCCTGTCGTCTCAATCAGACGATCAGCGAGCGTAGATTTGCCGTGATCAATATGCGCAATAATACAGAAATTTCTAATAAATTTGGGGTCTTGCATGTTTCTTCGAAACTCTTCTTTGTGCGAAAGGGTTAACCTGCAGCTGGTTTGTGTCGATCCATCCAAGGGAAACGGGAGGAATCACCATGCGCAGGATCCTGAGTTCGTTCCAGATTAAGCCAGCTTTAAGCTCTGCCTTATGGCTCATCATATCTATCTTAGGCGCCTCTTGTGCCTCAACTGAAAAAACCCTAGGACCGGACGGGAAGCCTCTTCCGACTCATTTTACTTTAGAGTCGGGACCGATAGAGAAAAAAGCGAATCCCTTGCCTGACTATATTCCCATTTATGTCAGGTCCTATGCTGGAGATCAACTTCTCGGACGTCAACTTGGCTATAAAGGCTGGGACTTCAACAAGGACGGTGTCATTGATATGCTTGAGGTATTGGACGCGAAGGGACAAGTGCTTCGCCGAGCCTATGACTGGAATCGCGACGGCCAGGTGGATGAAGTTCAGAACTAAGGAGCCGGAATGGCCAGTCATCTTTCGAGTATAGGCTTTCCCGTTCAGAATGAACAGGATCTCTATGCATTGGCGGAAAAAGTCTCTCTGAAGGCTAAACCCTATGAAATTACACAGGGATTTTACCTTCGCTACGAGGATCCTTCGGGCGCTTCACTTTGGCTACATGCGGATAAACAGCAACAAATTTCGGGGATGAATCCACACTTTGTTGGCCCCTCTGTCATGCAGGTAAAAATTGTCCGTTCCATGCACAAAAAGCAGGACCATGATTTCGAAGGATCCTATTTCGCCTGGGCCGCTCCGGAAGAAGAACATGATCATCAGGAAGGAGCCTATCCTTTCCTTTTTGATGCTCCTGATTTTCTGCGGCATAGTCAGCAGAAATTCCCCCAGCTCCTGAATGTTCAGGTCGCAGCCTTTGCACATGAGATTCAGGTTTTTGCATCCGAACAAGCCTTTCACGTGGAAGCTCCCAAAAGCACGCAGATGGCGCCGGAAGCATTCATGCCGGCCGGACTCTTTCCAGCCGAAAATCAATTGGAAGAAGCCGCCCCGACTGCTCATGCCCTGATCAATGGCCGCGTTCTCGATACTCAAAAAAGGACCAATCAGTTGACCGGAAAAAGTTTTTGGTGGCTGCAAATTCAGAGCTATGCTGGAGTCTACGATGCTGTCGTCGATCCCTTGCTGATGCCCATAGAGCCAAAACCAGGTAACATCATATCGGGATCATTCTGGCTTTCTGGCATGATCCTGGACCAAGTCGAAGATCAAAAACCTCGCTCTGGATTTCTCCGCCTCCTCCGTTCCAGACGTTTCTAAACAAGTCATAAGCTCATGGTTCATTCCTGCCAGACTTGTGCTCGCAGGTGGAATTTGACATTGTTTTTCTCTGCGAATGCACAGAGGGGGCGATGAAGATGCAGAACGAATCCATTGAATTGCGGGGTGTGCGTACGCACAATTTGCAGAATATCGATTTGCGTTTGCCCTTGGGACAACTGAGCGTCGTCACCGGCGTGTCAGGTTCTGGCAAAAGCTCTCTCGTGTTTGACACGCTCTACGGCGAATCCTATCGTCGCTATGTGGAAAGTTTGTCAAGCTATGCAAGGCAGTATCTCAAACAGTTGCCGAAACCCGATTTGGATGAAGTATTGAATCTGCCGCCAGCGATTGCAGTGAAACAGGCTAAGTCTGGCTTAAATCAGCGATCAACGGTCGGCACGATGACGGAAATCAACGATATCCTGCGCATCCTGTTTGGTCATTTGGCGCAGATCATCTGCTGTGGGGAGCGGGTGGAAAAATCCAATGGCCGCATTCTCACGCAAGATGCCTTTCAACGCTGGCCAGGGCAGCGCATTCTGTTTTTGGCTTCCATGGAAGCCTGGGGCAAACTCAAAGCCAATGATTTGAAGCAACAGCTTGAGACCCAAGGTTTTACCCGCTGTTATCTGGATGGTGAGGTGCAGCGGATCGATGAGGTGAAAGCTGCTGATCTCAAACGGAGTCAGGTCGTGGTGGACCGTATCCAATTGCAGGTGGAAAATCGATCGCGCTGCCTGGAAGCGGCCGAACTCACCCTGAGGCTGGGTCGTGGCGAAGCACTTCTGGTCAACGAACAGGGCGAGCAAAAAAAATACTATAAAATTTTGAAATGCTCCCATTGCCTGATCGAATATCAAGAACCATCACCGACGCTCTTCAATTACAATCATCCGTTGGGTGCCTGCGAAAGCTGCCAAGGTTTTGGCCGTATCGCCATCAAAGATCGCCAGAAGATGATTCCAGATATGGAAAGCAGTATCCTGCAAACCGGGGTGGCACCTTGGAATTTTGGTGAACATGATGCGATGTACAAGCTCGCCCGCAAAAGCGCTGAGGCAAGAGGGATGGACCCCGGTAAAGCCTTTAAAAAATATAGCGCTGCTGACTGGCAGTGGCTCTATGAAGGTGATGCCAAGGGACGTTTTGATGGCATCAACGGCTACTTCACCTGGCTTGATAGTAAGAAGTACAAGGCTCACTATCGCATTCATTCCGCGCGCTTTCATACCTATGTACTCTGCCCAAGCTGCGAGGGGATTCGGCTCAATAAAAAGGCCTTGGCCTATTCGCTGCAGGGCCGAAACTTTGCGGATCTCAGTCGGATTACGATCCACGAATTGGAGCAGTGGTTTTTTCAGCTTGGCCATATCGATGCTGTGCTGGAAGGCCAAAGGCAGGCCGCTGCAGAGGAAGCGGTGCAAGAGGGTCAGCAACGCCTCGCTTACTTATTAAAAATGGGGCTTGGATATTTAAGTTTGGGTCGCAGTGCACGTACCCTTTCCGGAGGCGAAGTTCAGCGCATCAATATGTCCCGAAGTCTCGGTAGTGCCTTGACGGGAACTCTTTTCTGCCTCGATGAGCCGAGCGTAGGCCTCCATGCGCGGGATAGCCAAAATCTGCTGGCAGTGATTCTTGAACTGCGCGATCAGGGCAACACCATTGTGGTGGTCGAGCATGAAAAAACTTTGGTGCAAGGCGCAGAATATCTGGTTGAAGTCGGACCCGGTGCCGGTCATCTCGGTGGCCAACTGGTGTTTCATGGATCACCGCAAAACTATCATAAAAAGCCAATCCTATGGCCCCCAGGTCGTGAGCTGGAAGCCAAGGATCAATTCCTTGAAATTAAAAATGCCCGGACTCACAATCTGAAGGGCGTCGATGCCAGCTTTCTGATGCGCGGACTGAATGTCGTCTGCGGCGTCAGCGGCAGCGGCAAAACCAGTCTGGTTCGGCACACGCTCTATCCTATGCTCGCCGCAGTTTTAGGTGATGATAACGACGGCGATGAAAAGGAAGGGAGTCCCGTATTAGCTGATGAGGTGGGTCCACCCTCGCTCATCAAATCCATGTCGGCCGTGCATTTCGTCAGTCAAGAGGGCATTGGCCGGTCGAGCCGTTCCACTATTGCGACCTACCTTGGTCTCTATGATGAGGTCAGAAAAATTTTAACGGCCACGCCTGAGGCTAAAGCCAAATCACTGAAGCCAGGTTTTTTTAGTTTCAACGTTCCTGGAGGACGTTGTGAGCATTGTAAGGGGCTTGGATACAATATTGAAGATTTGTCTTTTCTAGGGGAAATGCCGGTGACTTGCGCGATCTGTCAGGGGCGACAGTTCACCGATGAAGCGCTCGCCATTCAGTATCGGGATCGCTCTCTCCTTGACATTCTTCATATGACGATTACACAAGCTAGGGAGTTCTTTTTCGATCAACCCAAACTCAAGACGGCTTTGGATCAAGTGATCGGCATGGGGCTTGGCTATGTGACACTCGGTCAAAATACCTCGTCATTCTCAGGAGGGGAGGCTCAGCGTCTCAAGCTCCTCCGGATGATGCAGGATGCGGCTGATCGCAAGCCAGGTTGTCTGATTTTCGACGAGCCTTCCACGGGTCTGAGCGATACCGATGTCGAGCAGCTGCTCTATCAATTGTTGAAGCTGAGAGACCTTGGCCATACGATTGTCGTCGTGGAGCACCATTTGGGATTTTTACAATCAGCCGACTGGCTGATTGAAATCGGTCCTGAAGCCGCCGGTGCCGGCGGAAATATTGTTTACCAGGGACCACCTATCGGGCTGAAAAAGGTGCCTGAATCGCGAACGGCTCCCTTTCTTTATCCATGAGGTTCTAGTGAGTAAGCACAGCAACGAGGCCCCGTCCCAAGTGACCGTCAAGACCTTGCAAAAGAGAAAGCAGGACCAGGAAAAGATTTCTATGGTGACCTGCTATGACGCGGCTTTTGGAGCTCTGATCGATCGCACAGGGATCGATATGATTTTGGTCGGTGATAGTGCCGGAAACGTGGTTCTAGGCTTTAAGGACACCATTCCGGTGACGATGGAGCATATGGTTCATCACACCGCCGCGGTGGGTCGGGTGGTCAAGCGAGCCATGCTGGTTGCTGATATGCCTTTTCTTTCTTACAATCTTTCGGTCGAACAGGCTCTCCGCAATGCGGGACGTCTGATTCAAGAGGGCGGCGCCCAGGCTGTGAAAGTGGAAGGTGGAGCAGCCATCCTTGCTCAGGTCAAGGCGATCGTGGCTGCCGGTATTCCTGTGGTCGGTCATTTGGGGTTAACTCCCCAAAGTGTGCACCAACTGGGAGGCTATCGAGTGCAAGGAAAGGGGGATCAGGCACAGCAAATCATGGATGATGCTGTGAAATTGGCGGAAGCAGGAGCCTGTGCCCTCGTTTTAGAGCTGGTACCAAGTGCTTTGGCTCTGGAGATCAGCAAAAAAATTCCCATCCCCACGATTGGAATCGGGGCTGGTGCTGGAACCGACGGACAGGTGCTCGTACTCCATGACTTGCTGGGTTTTAACAGCGAATTTAGCCCAAAATTTTTGAAGAAGTATGCTAATTTAGGGGAGGTAGTTTCCCTGGCCCTTCAGACCTATGACAAAGAAGTGAAAGCCGGCCAGTTCCCTGGTCCTGAGCACAGCTTCTAAGGGTGGGATATTCCGTTGCATTCAAGAGTCAACAAAGGACGGACCGTACATATATGGAAAAACGCGATTACTACGAGATTTTAGGCTTATCCCGCGGTGCATCAGAGGCCGATATCAAGCGTTCCTATCGACAGATGGCTATGCAGTATCACCCCGATCGCAATCCAGGCAATAAAGAGGCCGAGGACAAGTTTAAAGAGTGTGCTGAGGCCTATGAAGTGTTGACCAATAGTGAAAAGCGCAAAGTCTATGATGCCTATGGGCATGCCGGCCTTTCCGGCCAAGGCTTTTCTGGCTTTTCCGATGTCAATGACATCTTCTCTTCTTTTGGTTCTATTTTTGAAGATTTCTTTGGCTTTACAGGCAACGGTCAGGGAGGGAAAAAGCGTCCCCGCAAGGGTGCCGACCTTCGCT
>JBGSRE010000948.1:0-7040 GCA_041737755.1 Oligoflexus sp. | reverse complement strand
GGGCGGCGATTATAAGACGATACTCACCCGATGCTAGGCTGAGTGCAGGAATCTCAAACTGGATTATATATTGCCCAGGCTGTCTAAACTCGGCTTCCACTAGCTGCGGAATCATTGTCGTATTGCCGCCTACAAGCCTCTGACCCGAAATAGAATGAATAGCGAAACCGATGCACGGATTTTGTTCCTGAGCAGCAAGAACTTCAATGGTAATCGAAAGCAAGGCCGGCATTCCAGCTGTCAGGACATAATCTCCATCGCGCGAGCCGAGCGTACCTGATCGAAGTTTAACCTCTTTACCAAACTCTCGGACACGATCGTTTTCAGCAAGTTCGTGTTGGCGGATTTCTTCTTCTCGTTCATCTTTTGGCAAAGCTGCAAGTCTCTTGCTATTCATCAATTCATGATAAAAAACAATACCTTCCTTAGGATGACCATCAAAAACTTTGAGACCAGAATCAAAGATCAGCACACGATCAGCCATCTGCTGGACTTGGTTTAAATCATGTGTAACGAGCACCATTGCCGAGCCACTACTCCGAATCTCACGCATTTTAGCGATACATTTCTTCTGAAAATTTTCATCTCCAACAGCAAGAATCTCATCGACCAGAAGAAGTTCAGCTTTGATACAAACGGAACAGGCAAAACCAAGACGCATATACATGCCTGAACTGTATGTTTTGATCGGCATATCCATATGCGCATCCAGCTCGGAAAACTTGACAATTGCTGGAATGAGGCTTTCAATTTCCTTTCGAGTCAAACCTAACAGCCCGAGACAAAGAAAAATATTCTCCCGTCCGGTAAGTTCTGGATCAAATCCTGCTCCCAGCTCGATCTGAGGAATACAGGCTCCATTTCTTACAACGGTCCCACTAGTTGGGGGGATGATACCGGCTATGACCTTGAGCAGTGTGGACTTTCCGCTGCCATTGTGTCCGATAATGGCGATGCATTCACCACGCTTCAAATGAAGATCAACACCTTTGAGTGCTCTGAAAACTTCAGGCCGATTCTGTTGCCGGATCTGGTTAATCAGACTCTCTTTGAGTGTACGTGAGCGATACTCTTGAATCTGATATTCAACGGCGACACCACGACAGTCCAAAACTAATTCTTCAGAGGTAATAGACAAAGAATTCATTTGTTTTCCTGTAAACTAGCAACCCGAGAACACATGAAACCAAGGCCAGCATCACCATAATCAATATTTCGCTCAAAGCCGGCACGGTTCCGGAAATCATGAGACCACGAAAAGCCGATAAGAAATGAGCTATGGGATTCAGTTCAACAATGAATCGCCAGCGTTCCGGTATGACATCAGCCGGATATACAATCGGAGTTGCGTAAAAAAGCATTTGCATAGCCGGCTCCATTGCATGTCCGATATCCCTATAACGGACATTCATACATGCCATGCACATCGTTAGTCCCCAAATGAATGCGACAAAGACAATAAGCAAGAAAGGAACAAGAAGTAGGGTTGCGGTAGGCCAGGATTTTAAAAACATACTAATAATTATAAAAGGAATAAAGCTGAGGATAAAATTTATAATTACACCGAATAAACTAGCCGTAGGGAACAAAAATCCTGGAATACTGACCTTTTTAAGCAGATGGCCTGAGCTCACAATGCTATTCATACCAATGATCAGGCTCTGCTGCATAAGGTTCCAAACCATAATGCCGGACAAAATAAACAAGGCATAACTATCGCTCTTTACCTTAACCACATGACTGAAAACCAAAGTCAGAATCGCCATATAGAGTAAAGGGTTCAGCATGCTCCAAACATAGCCAAGGATTGACGCCCGGTAGCGAACGCGAAGGTCTCTTTGAACCAACAGGAGAATCAGATCAACCCAATACCTTTTGATCCCAAAAAATGTTCTGGCGCCTGAAGTCAGAACATGAAAACCTACTTCTGCAGGCTGCTGAATCATGATAAGGAAACCTCGCTTAAGATTTTCTGAAAGACTGATGAAGATGGAACTTGGACCTTAAATCGTTCATCCGTTCTATAAAGATGACCAAGCTCCAGGCACGGATTTCTATAGGGATCACACAAGAGCTCTTGCGACCATTTTTCTAGCATGTAGTATGCTTCAAAAAGCTCAAAAGTTACTTTTCTAGTTACAGATTCCTTATGCAACAAACTTGCGTAAGGAACATAGATATTTGAGAATCCAGCCTGACGAAGTTTTAGGCACAGATCTACGTCGCCAAAACCATTGGGGACATAAGTATTTTCCAAGCCTCCAACTCTTTTATACTTTTCTTTACTTATCATGAGGCATGCCCCAGTCACGGCCAGGGTTTCATGCATCGTCTGAAAATATCCGAAATATGCCAGCGAATCAGCTTTTTCATTGCAACCAGCATGTCCCGCTATGTATGGACCAAGGCCAATGACTCCCGCATGCTGTATCTTCCCATTGGGATAAAGTAATTTAGGCCCGACAGCACCGACCTGTGGAATCTGCGCGACTGACAAGAGCTCGTCCAACCACTCGGGAGTCAATACTTCTGTGTCGTTATTAAGGAGGACTAGGTAATCACCTTTCGCATCATTGGCCCCTAGGTTATTCATTTCAGCGAAATTGAACGCTCCTTGAAAGGAGATAGTTCGAAACTTTTCTGGATAGAGCTGTGCATAATCCATGAACATATCCAGACATCGCGGATCTTCTGATTCATGATCAATGAGTATCACTTCGAAATTTCTGTAGAGCGTCTTGGAAAAAAGAGACTCAAGACAGGATTGTATGAGGTCAAAACCGTCTCGTGTCGGAATGATAATTGAAACTAGCGGTTGCTCATCTTGAGGCACTTTGAATTTCAAGCGATAATGGTGGAGCTTTGGTTCGAAAATGGTATCGGCTTCCATACCGCGACGTTTACAAGCCTCTTCTACGGCTTTCATTCCTGCAATAGCTGCGTAAGGCTTCGCATCACTATTGCTCGCAGTGCTCATTTGATGTGAACGCCATTGGTACAAATTAATGGGCACATGAACTACCCGCGCACCTGGAACTTCCGTTGCTCGGAGCATCATATCATGATCTTGCGCTCCTTCGAACCCTGCTCTGCAGCCACCAATATCAGTGAGGATTGCTCGCCGATAGACGCTGAGATGAGTCGTATAATTGACAGATAGGTGCATGAACGGCGACCAGCCTGGTTTATGATAGGTGCCTAAGACATGACCTTTCTCATCAATAACACACTCATCCGAAAAAAGAATATCTGGACTCGCGTGCAGATTCATAAATCGAACCATCTCGCCCAAAGCATTTGGCAAGAGGCGATCATCATGATCGAGAAGCGCAGCATATTCACCTGTTGCCATTTCCAGCGCACGGTTTGTGGTTCGACTAATGTGTAAATTACTTTCATTAAAATACAGTCGAACCTTGTCAGGATATTTTTGTGCGAATTCTTCAAGGACTTCTTTTATCTCTGGGTCTTGGGAATAGTCATCAACGATGCAAGCTTCCCAGTTTTTATAAACTTGAGCAGCGAGGCTTGCTAGGCACTCCCTGAGAAAATCTATTTTGACTTTATAAACAGGTATGAGAACGCTAATCTTTGGCTGGATCGGCAGTCTCGATATCGACTCCTGAAGATTTCGATAGTATCGAAGTAGTGAAGAATCCCGATCCGTTTCTACTAATATTTCAGACTTTGCTTTAGGACCGAAACGATTCAACTTCTGGATATACGGGTGACGATTTAACAGCTTGGCTGCAATTTCCGTCTGTTTACTGGATATCTTGTAGAGTAGCCAAAAGAGCTTGCGCAATGGGCGCCCTACAATATCAGTTTCTAAAATTGAGCGAGCTAAAACCTTCAAATTTACTCCACCAAAACGATGACTTTGCCCTTGATTGCTAGTGGCAAGGGGTTTGAAAAGCCTATTGTGTCAGGCAACAAAAACATTGGAAAGCATATTCTCTGGGTCAAGCAGACGCTTTTAACTCCCTCTAGGAACAACGACAATGTGTGGAATCTGCCAGATAAGCCCAATAGGCTGCCATGCTGTTTTGAGATGTTTTGTCGTCTTGATTGCCCATTCAAGGCTCAGAAATAGCGATCCAAAAGGAACCATGCACTGTACACATGACAGCTTACGACAAAAAAAGTTGAAGCAAGACGAGGCGAATCTTTAGCACCCTGGCCAAACCTCTGCCAAATCTTTGTATCAAGAAAATAGCCCCATCCGATTGCAGAAGGAACCGCCATCAGCATGTAATAGCCAATCAAATATCGTCCATGGAGATTCACAAAAGCAGCTGATGTGGCAAAGGAAAGTCCTAAAAGCATCACGAATAACGAAATAGCAAAAAACAGCCCCCGCCAATCGAAGGAAGGGCCCTTTTCCGCAGGCTGAACACTTAGTTTCCAGAAATAGAACAAATATCCTAGGATTAAAGGCGATCGAATCATCAGCATCAGACTATCAGGAGGATAAGCTTCGAGCCAGCCAAACCCCATCCAAAAACTGCTGCTAAAGAGTGTGTCCATATGAACAAACGTCAATGCCAGTAGCCCAGCCTTTAGACTTGATAAAGCATATGAAAATGGCGCCAGATAGAATTGGGGATCTTCGATGTTTGGCAATGGCAAAAATTTATAGAAAAGGGTTAGCAAGTTAAGCACACACAAAAAAATCAAAATACCCCGCGATATAAGTCGGCCGATTTTATCTAGACTTTTCTTTAATGTGGCCAGCTTACCTGTAAGTGCCAACTGCAAAAAGAAAGATAGACAAGCTACAGCCAGGACCCAAAGAATCATCACAGCACCAGCAATAGACGCTCTATTTTCGCTTTTAAGTGCCATAAGCCAGTACTTATAATCAGTAGTCCAGCTCAGCGATAACGCATGGAATTCTGCGGAAAATACGAGATGTCCGGTTACTAGACCGAATATCAAAAAAACTGCCGCCTTAAGATGGGCCAGCCAGCTCACCACCCCCTTTTTGAGGCTCGCATGAAAGACCCAAGGCATCAAAAGCACCCAAGAGGCAAGGAAACCTGTGGATATAGCACTTGAAACCAGAGAAAAACTAATCATGCAGCCACAGGCGAAGTATTTCAAACCCATGAATTTGTCGCCCCTAAGGAGCGAGGCAAACACTCCGCAATGCAAGAATGCCAAAAAAATTGAAGTGAAATAATTTGATACGTGCATCGCAAAAAAAGGAAGAGCGGGCATAGCGAAGAGCAAGAAGACCAAAATCGATCGTAACCGACGATCTGAACGTAAGAACATTAGCGTCAAGAAAACACCACACGCCGTGATGGTGGAATTTAAGATTCTCAATGCCAGCAAAACAGCAGACGCCGATTTTCCATAGAGGAGTTTACTGTAAACAGACCATACCATGTATGTCAGAGGCGACCTGTATTTCATGTCCACGACAGCCACATGGCTTGCCCAGCCTTCTTGACCAGGAAAAAGCAGCAGTGTTGAGGTAAATTTATGATGCGCATAGAACTTCAAATGCTCGAAATGTCCTCGCTGTGCAAGCTTCAGCATTTCTTCACCTAGGCTTTCATCCGAACTCAAACCAGCGTAAGTCAAAGCATGATCGGGCTCATCGGGCGCCTGGAACGGAGGCACGAGCAGAGAGTATGAAATAGAAAGAAATAGCCAAGCTATGGCTGCTAGCAGTGGTGTGCAGTTCCCCATCAAGGATCGACCGATAAAGAAATTCGCCAAAAAAAAGACGAAAACGAGTCCTACGAGAAAATATTGGGAATCTATTCCCAGATCCCACATGAAGTGGAGAAGCTCATATTTTTTCATCTCAGGTTTATGGGTATGAAACTGAAAAAACCCGTAGATGTAGCGGATATTCGTAGCTGGTATAGCGCTAAAGTTTCTTAAGCGAACCCCTAAAAGAGCGGCTTTTGAACTGGAAATTGAGTAGGTCCACAGTGCTAATTTCACGGGATGCGCAGTTTCAACGGTAATAGTGAGCTGATTTGGAATTAGATTACACTCTGCAATATTAAATCGAAGGTGATTGTTGTTTTGCAGGAGTGTATCTTTTTTTGTTTCGTAGCGACATGCCCCATTGGCGGAAGTTGCATGGGCACTGCGAATGAGAACTGAGGGATCATCAAATGTACCGACTAGGAGCTCGAATGCTTGTGGTAGCTTTTGCGTTACTATTTCAATTTCGAAGCTGAACCGGTTGCTACTATCAGCACTAAGTTCGACAGGATGTGATTCTTCAACTTGAATATTCGAATCAACAAATGATGTGGGCTCCAGCTGCGGACCTTTGATCAAAAGCCCGATAAGGAACGCCAAAGAACCAAGGACTGCAAGCAATATCGCTGCGAGATTAGACCTTGATGCACTAAACATATCTATTAGGCACAATGAACAGCCGGATAGCAATTCCCCTGCAAACAATCGTCAGATATTTTGGGTCGAAAACGTAGCGGCCTTTTGCTGCTGCAACTGTTTGTAATCTCCCATCGCAAACAGCTTCTCAATCAAGCAATAGAGTATGATGAATAGATAGCGGGAACCCATTTCTTTGATTTTAAGCTTTGATTCGCCAGTCTTACGGCCGATCCAGTCATTCGGCACAACTGTGAATGAATAGCCACGAATAATCGACTTAAGTGGGAGCTCAACAGTCAAATTAAAGTGATGGGACAGGAGCGGCTTTAAACCATCGATGACATGCCGTCTATATAATTTGAAAGCATTTGTTACATCACCATATCGAAGCCCAAATAGAACCTGGATAAAGAAGTTTACCAAACGGTTCAGCACTAGTTTAAATCGTGGGTACTCACTCACTTTCGCTTGACTCGTCCAACGGTTGCCGAAAACACAGTCCACACCGCTTCGTTCCATAGCTCGAAAAAACCTTACGAGATCTTTCGGGTTATCTGATGCATCCGCCATGTAAATTGCCACTGCGTCGCCTGTAAAATTTGCCAAACCACATCTTACAGCAAAACCAAAACCGTTGGGAGGCTGATTGTTGATGTATTTGAGTTCTGGTATGCGCG